>JAEUQL010000701.1 GCA_016789295.1 Blastocatellia bacterium
CGCCGCGTTCGACGGGACCTTTGCGACCGCTGGCGTCATCTTCGGTCTTGCCGCTCCAGAAAATCGTCTTGCCGTTGTTGTCGGTTGCTTGAAGCTCAACCCACACGTCGAATCCGTCCACCGTTCCACCTGGGAAAAAGTGGCCAACCTTACGAGTTCTCACGACAACATCTACTCTGACAGAATCTCCACGCCTCACACTTGCATTAACTTTATTTAGTGGTGCAGTGATCTCTTGTGGCTGCGTCAAAACTACAGGAGCACTACTTTGCATAGACTCTTCACCAATTGCGAATGTTGATGAGAGTTTTGGTTCATCTTTTTGACCATTGCTAGCAAGTGGTTTTGCTTCGGTAGGCTCACCACTGCTCATTGCAAAGATATCAACAGAGATCTGCTTGTCCTGTAAAAAGTCTGTGACTATCTTCAACTGTTCTTTGTCGTCATTGACATATGGTAATGCAGTATTTGCACCTGGAAAGCGGTGTGAATGAACTTTGCCATCAACTGCCGCAGGGTCGTTTGAAGCAACAAGTGGCATGTGGCAATCGGCACACTTCATCGGTTTAGGTGGACTGTAGAAAGATCGACCTCCTTGATGCGAAATCCCGCTTGCCTGCCAGTTATCATAGTCATTGAAGCCTCTAAACCAACGATAATCATTGACAGGATTGTCAAGGTGTACTTTATGGCAGGATGAGCAGAATTCTGCAGTGTTTTGTCTATGAAATGGCTTCATGAAAGCTTTTTTGTGTGGTTCTGGGTCAGCTCGTAGAAGTAGATCGTGAACGAATTTCAAAACAGGGTTATCACTGACTGCTAGATCGTGCAGTGGCGGATATTCTATCTCAAAGTCTGCCTGTCCCATTGAACTTCTCACGTGTACTATGGAGTGGCAAGAGGTACAGCCAAGCCCGTTTTGAGCTTCTGGTGTGTTTATCTGGTCTTTTATAGGCTTGTCAAATCTTCCATTAAAAAAGACTGCGTGATCGTGACACCCTGCACACCACTTTGAAGGCTGCACACCAACTACATCTTGCATATACTCTATGGATTTTCTGTACCATTGATTGTTAAATGAAGAAATGTGATGTGCTGATGAATTCCATTGATCGTAGATATCTTTGTGACACTCAGCACACTTATGAGATGTCATAAAGAAGTTTGCTGGTATTGTGGTGCCAGTGTTCGTTGTTGCCGAAGATGGAAAGAAGGGACTGTTTACACCACCACCTTCCTCTTCCATTGTCAAAGGAATTTCTGTCGGATTCTTTATCAACCCTGATGGACCATAATATTTTGCATAGAGCCTTGCAGAGACAGGGAAGAGAAGTGATAGTAGTAGAAACGGTATAACCACTCTTCTAGAGACTCTTAACCATTCGTGCTCTTTAAGAGCGAAAAGAATCAGACTAATAACTGATAGTGCTATGTGTGTGTAGAGCAACCATCTATATCTTGTAAGATTGCCAATAGTTATCAGTGCTATTCCTGCGATTCCAGCTAGAAAGCCAACTATCCACCAAGCATCGCCAAAAGAGAGCTTGGAAGCCCTTTTTACTAGTGTGTAGAGAAAGGCCAAAAAGAGCGCAAACCCAAGCCCAAGGTGTATCAGCACGTTGGTCATATAGAATATGGTTGGGTCTGCAAAAGCCCCTATATATGAACTGTTGGCGGTGAAAAAGAAAGCAACTACTGTGAGCAAAAGCGCACGCCGATTCTTGCTACTCATATCCCAATCTCTTTCAATGGATTCTATTGGTTGAAATGTGAAAAGTTTTAACAGCAATTAGAATGCCAGTAGCTAAATCTATGAAATAGTGGTTTTTAGTTGATCTGAATAAAGCTCTATATGGTCAAATATTGATGTTTTGGAGGTTGTCTGGTCAGATTTTGACAAAGATAGAAGGGTTTACTCTATCCAACAGAGGAAGAGTGAGGATAAGACTTAACAGCTCTCACATAGACTTTGTTGCTGTGCCTGATCCAAACAATCCTTCAAATGGAGGAGTTGGCCGCAATAGCTTTCGTGCTGCTGGTGTCGCATCACTAGATACAGCTCTTACAAAAAGCTTTAAGCTAAAGGAGAAGGTTTTAGATATACGATTAGAGGTCTTTAATGCTTTTAATCGGTCACACTTTGCCGTTCCAGTAAGAATACTTGAATCTCCTGGTTTTGGCTCATCAGTAAGTACAGCGTTACCAGCTAGAACGGTACAGTTAGCAGTTAGATATTTATTTTAAGAATTGAGCAGAGCTAGTCCACTAGCTC
>JAEUQL010000702.1:0-288 GCA_016789295.1 Blastocatellia bacterium
ACAGCCTTTCTTGGACTTCTCGGACTTTTCTTAGTTTTTATGGGTTGGAGTTGTTCGCGCATTAACATTACAGCCAATAATCAAGGGATATATTATCAAGGAATATTGCGTTCAGACATGATCAGGTGGGAGGATATAACCGACATCCGGATCGTGCGCAGTAAGACTAGACTTTTAACCCACCTTGTCTATATTGTTCGTAGCAGCAATACTGAGATAGTCTTTGCACACGAAGACTACGAAGATGGTTTAGAACTTGCCAACATCATAGCTAAGCGTTCAAAAATG
>JAEUQL010000702.1:298-2270 GCA_016789295.1 Blastocatellia bacterium
TCTTGGTAGAAGAGGAGTTTTGTATGGAATCGCTCAAAAATTATCTAGATGAGAAGAGAAAAATGGTTGATCAATGGCTTGATAAGCTTGTTCCATCAAAGCAGACTCCACCATCAGAGATACACGAGGCCATGCGCTACAGTCTCTTTGCGGGTGGAAAACGTTTACGGCCAGTGCTTGTCATTGCAGCAGCAGAACCTTTTGAGGTTCCAGAGCCGGTACTCTATCCAATTGCTTCTGCATTTGAAATGATACATACATATTCGCTTATACACGATGACCTTCCAGCTATGGACAATGATGATATGCGGCGAGGTCTACCAACTTGTCATAAAGTATTTGGTGATGCTATGGCTATTTTGGCTGGTGATGCACTACTAACTAGAGCTTTTGAAGTCATTGCAACTCTACGTGTTCCTTCAGAATATGTGCAGCGCAAGGCTGAGGTAATAGCAGAACTTGCAACAGCAGCAGGTACTGTAAATGGTCTTATTGGTGGACAAGTAGTAGATATTCTTTCAGAGGGTAAAGAGGTTTCACCAGAGACACTAGACTACATACACAATGCAAAAACAGGTGCTATGATACGAGCCTCTGTCTGTACTGGTGCAATAATAGGAGGTGCCGAACCACACGATTTTGAACTCTTTACACGATACGGAGAGGCTGCTGGCCTCGCTTTTCAGATAACCGATGATATCCTAGATGTACTTGCAACAAGTGAGCAGCTTGGAAAGACTGCAGGAAAAGATGCCAATGTCAATAAAGTGACTTATGTATCTATGCATGGCATAGAGAAATCAAAGCAGAAAGCTTTGGAACTAGCCGAAATTGCTATCGGGTCTGCACAGTCGCTCTCACTTCCTTCGCCAGCTCTTGAAGCCATAGCTAAGTTCTTTATAGAAAGGGCATCATGACAAAGCCAGAACTGCTATCTCTATCTATCCAGAAGACTTAACTCCACTATAAAAAACTTTCGACTTTTTCGGAAAACTTTTTCAACGATCTGCTCTCGATCACGATATATAGAAGTGAAAAGCAATTAAAGACAAGTGGGTAACAATGCAGAGTCAAGCTATTTTTATTCAAATGGTCTCACTTGAAGAGAAAGAAGAGCAGCATTATTCGTTAGTAGCTCGTGCAAAAACAGGTGATATAAATGCATTTGAGCAACTATTTACACGTTACCAAAACCAAGTTTTTAGGACTGCCTTCCGTCTTTTATCAAGTAGAGAAGATGCAGCAGATGCTACACAGGAAGTTTTTCTGAAACTTCACAAGTATTTGCACAATTTTAACGAAGAACGTCAATTTTCTCCCTGGCTCTATCAAGTGACTGTAAATGTTTGTCGGGAGATAGCAGCAAAGAGGAAGGTTACTCTTTCTATAGATGAAGAGATATGTGCAGCTCTCTCTTTCACTCCAGTTATTGATAAGCAACTAGACCAAGAACAGGAGAGAAAGATAATTGCCGAAGCTATCCAAACATTACCTGAGAAAGAACGGGCTGCAATAATTCTGAGAGACATTGAAGGGCTTGATACAAAAGAGGTAGCAAGGCTTTTGGGTAGCAGCGAAGCAACTGTACGAAGTCAGATAAGTATGGCAAGAGTAAAAATAAAAAAATATCGTGACAGGAAGCTGAATCTGAAATAGGAGATGTCAAATGGGCAAGATAGAGTGTGAAAATTTTGAACTACTGATGGCTCTACAGATAGAAGGAGATCTACCAGCTTACCAGCTCGGTATTTTAGAAGAGCATATTGCTAGCTGTAGTAACTGTAGAGTTTTTTCTGAAGAGATGAAAGAGAGTCAAAAAGCTGTTAAAGCTTATGCAGCTTCGGATATAGATTATGGAATTCTTGCACAGGTACGTATCTCTGTAATGGAGCAAATATCAGCAAATCAAGTAACATTTTGGCAGCGAATATTCCACTCTTTCTGGTGGCGGTTAAGCTTTGCATCTCTTCTG
>JAEUQL010000703.1 GCA_016789295.1 Blastocatellia bacterium
ATAACACTTCTTCAGAAGAGAGTGGATTTACCCGGATCGTAGCACCACAGCTACGGCAGTTTGAACGCAAGTGGTGCAGACCTTCCTGCCTTCCACATTTGCATTTCCACTCACCTATAGAGTAGTCAACAAAGTCGAGTTGTGAAGTATCTCTGAAATCATTTATAGGGAAGACTGATCTAAAGACAGCCTGCAGACCGAAATTTTCGCGCTCTTCCGGTAGCAGATCCATCTGTAAAAATCGGTTGTATGACTCTCTCTGTATCTCGATCAAATTTGGAATTTTTACTGTAGTTTTGATCTTGGAGAAATCATTTCGGGTGCGCACTACGATACCATTGCTGGCATTTCTGGAGGATATAGATGACATAGTTTTTTCCTTTCGTGCGGCTTTACGCCTGCCGTCAATTGGTCACACGGGTCCCGACTGAAACTCTTCTATCTGGCACTGTGAAAGCTTCACTGTAAATGGACTGAAATGCGAGATGGTTTGTGTAGAACCTGATGGTTTTCACTGCAAGCGTTTTGTAAACACGAATGCGAAGAGCTATCTGAGGACAACGATCCTACAATTTAGCTCTTCGCGTATCAGATTTTGTATATTAAATCTACTCACTAAGCCTATCTGTTTGACGGCTCCCAATATACACTTGTGCAAGTAGGTTGTAAAGATTAGCTGCCAACTTGAGGTCAAGTTAAGACCACCTATCTCGGTTAATATCAGATGTGAGAAACAGAAAAACTACCTCTTATCTGATCAGAAGACCAGATAAGACTACTTGATCTCAACAGTAGCACCAGCTTCAGTAAGCTTTTTCTTGATGCCTTCAGCTTCATCTTTTGAAACAGCCTCTTTGACTGCTTTTGGTGCAGCTTCAACAAGATCTTTAGCTTCCTTCAGACCAAGTGAAGTGATCTCGCGAACAACTTTGATAACGTTTATCTTGTTTGCACCAACATTTGTCAGAACAACATCAAATTCGGTTTTCTCTTCAACAGGCTGTGCAGGTGCATCGCCACCACTTGCTGCTGGTGCTACTGCTACTGCTGCTGCTGCTGCTGATACTCCGAAAGTCTCTTCCATAAGCTTAACAAGCTCTGCAGCTTCGAGCAGTGTCAAACTTTTAATTTGATCTAAAATACCTTGCAATTTCTCCGATGCCATTAATAAAGCTCCTCCTTGATTACCCGGTCAACATTTTGTGGAACCAGGATATGTTTTTATGAATCTTGCTTCTGATCTCGTATCTGGCCCATCACTACTGCCAAGTTGCGCGATACTCCAGAAGTCGCGCTTGCAAGTCGCTGTGCACCAGAGTTGATCAAGAACATAATCTTGCTCAGTAACTGTTCTTTTGAAGGCAGGTTTACAAGGGCTTCTAAGTCCTTGACATCTATAGCTCTACCTTCAACTATGCCTGCTTTAAACTTAAACTGTGAGTAGTCTTTTGCAAACTTAGAAACAAGCTTGGCTAGCTCTACTGGATCTTCAAAGATCGCTATTGCTGTAGATCCAACAAACTTACCCATAACCTGCTCCACTGACGTTCCAACAGAAGCTTTCTGTGCAAGAGTGTTTTTGACAACCTTGTACTTAACTCTGTTCTTGCGCATCTCGCTTCTTAGAACTGTATCGTTGGTAACGCTTAGCCCCTGGAAGTTCACTAAGAAGACATTTTTAGCATCTTTGAAGTCTTCTGCCAGGGAGTCAAGCTCTTTCTGTTTTTGCTTTCTGTCCATAAGTCTCTCCTGTTTCTCCTGCAATCAAGCAGAAACACCTACGCTATAGCTTCAAGCTTGATGCCTGGTCCCATAGTTGAACCCAAGTATGAAGCTTTCAGATATTTTCCTTTGCTTGTTTGTGGTTTTGCTTTCATGACAGCATCGATGAGAACTTTTGCATTCTCAAACAATTTGTCCTGGTCAAAAGAGACTTTGCCAACTGGAGCGTGAATAACACCGGTTTTATCAACACGAAATTCGACTTTTCCAGCTTTGGTCTCTGACACAGCCTTGGTAACATCAAAGGTCACAGTACCAGTCTTTGGATTTGGCATCAGACCTCGTGGTCCGAGTATCTTTCCAAGAGTACCCACAGACTTCATCATGTCTGGTGTAGCTATGACTGCATCAAAGTCTAGCCAACCACCCTTTATGCGCTCAACTATGTCCTCACCACCAACCTCTTCTGCTCCAGCTTCCCTTGCTTCTCTCTGTTTGTCGCCAGCAGCTATCACACAAACACGTTTTGACTTGCCCAAACCGTGTGG
>JAEUQL010000704.1 GCA_016789295.1 Blastocatellia bacterium
GGTAGTGGAACAAAGGTTGCCGAAGCATTGATAAATCTACTGGCAATAGGTTGTCCAACACACCAAGAAAATGGTGTCTATACCAGTGCAGGAGATAGTCTGCAAATTTGGCGGGTTGACCCAGATAGCAGCTCTGGTGCAGCAAAGTCATTACAAGATGCTGTAAATCGTTATCGATTATTGCAGGAATACTTAGGAAATATGTCTGATTCCAATGCTAGTAGTCGATGGTCGATGGATTTAGATATTAAAATTCATCACCTCGATCCACTTCAACTACCTGGTGAAGAAGGCAACTCAGTCAAAACTTTGCGAGGCATTCTTGATTCGGCTTCAGTAGGGAAAAAAAGTGCTAAACCACTTCTGAACATATTTTATGACGAGAAAGATTTTGAAGTAAAAATTGACCGTGGTTTCTACCAAAAACCATTTATTGGTGCACCTGCTATTGCACTTTTTACTAGAACACTTACTGATGCAGGCCATCCAAACGGGCAAGAATGTCGGTTTAGTACTCTAGAAAAAGGTGACGATGTACGCTTCTTTATCTGTGGTAGTTTGCACGGTGGAACAGGTGCATGTGGTGTACCTATTATTGCTAAGTTTTTAGGCGATTTAAAAAAAGAGAAGCATCGCCGATGGCGTGTGGGAGGTTGTCTACTATCACCTTACTTCGATCCGCCGCCGCCACCGTTTGAAAAACTTGCTGAAGGTCAAGAGATTAATGACCAAATAGTTGAGGATAGGATAAAGAACTATTCCGATCATCCAGCTTTCTCTTCATTAAAAAATGTTGAAGAAAAGAGGGAGTTGGCCAAACAGATCTTATTGGGATTTTATGCCAATCCGAATGAGACGGAACTTCGTGCTCGTCATAGCTTAGAGTACTACAAAAGCTATATAGTTGATTCGTTTAGTGATCTCTATTTGGTGGGCAAATCAGAACCAGATACCTTAAAAACTTGGAGTAACGGTGGGTTGAGCCAAGAAAATCCTCTCAACTCTGCAGAGATTGTCGCAGCTTTAACTGCTATAGACTTCTTTTCTAAAACAGAAAAAGTTGTAAGTACAGAAGATTCTTACATTGTCGCTACAGCACCCGATTCACTAAATTCTAAAAAGATGCTACTGAGCGACCTCCCTATCTATACATTGAGATCAGGGCAAATTATTGATCCTGAACGTGTATTTCTAGCAACTTCAGTACTCTATCATTTAATACTGTACTCTGTTCCATGGCATCAAGAAGCTAAACGAATGGTTGGCTTTAAGTTAGCATCATCTTATGGCAGTGAAGCACAAAAAATGCAGGAAAAACAACGGTTTGAAGCTGCTTTAAAAATAGTTGCTGATTTTATACGCCACACCCTCTCACCAAAATGGACAATAGGTTGGGAAGAGCGAGATATAAATCAGATAGAGTATCTTCTCTCTGACAGCCCAGAAAAGCGACGTGACATTGCTGAACGACTGAAGGAACCGACAATAATGGATAGGATAACTGGAAATTTGAAAAAGAATAGACAGTTAGTAATAGGCAACTCATATGTCTTGGTAAAATCGCTTGATTTTGGCCAATGGTGCCCAGTAGGTAGCTTCACGATAGGCGATTATCTACGCTATGTTTGGTCAAAGCTTTATGATTCTAAATAAGACTAGTTAGAACAGACCTGGAGAATAGTTATGGCAAAAGTTTTTCTAAATAGCGGAATTTTGGGTGGTAAATATGGAATACCAGAAGATAGAAGAATGTTTTCTATAAAAACAGAAAATATTACTCCTGTAGCCTACAATACAGACTATTTTGAGTCGATCCCAACTTCATGGGCAATAGCATATACGTTCAAACAGATGCTGCTAGAAAAAAATCACGATATTGTTCAAGAATGGGTATGTCTATTTTTACTACACTATTTTGGTGTAGTACGTTACGAGATGCTTTCAGGTGAAAGACTACAAGCTGAATATGACAAAGATTTTTGGTCAGCTATTAGTGGTACATATCCAAGTCCAAAACACGAAAAGTTGACCTCACTTGCTCTACTGAAAACAGCAGATGAAAAGACAGTAGGAGGCTATTTTCCGGAAGTAGTATTCTTTCCATCTCGTGGCCGTTCTGAGTGGCCAAAAAGTCAACTTCTTAAGCCTTACTTAGAAGGGTATTACTTCAATAAACTTTCTTGGAAGCAGAGTAAACAGTTGTTACTTGTAGATAAGAAGACCAAGATGGACTTTCATCTGTATCTACGCCGCATTGCGCTCCATGTGT
>JAEUQL010000705.1 GCA_016789295.1 Blastocatellia bacterium
TGTTTCCGAGGCGTTCATCAAGCAGGTCTGCAAACGAATGTAAAACAAGTGTTGTACGATAAAGGCTGACTGCTTTGTCTATCTCTTCGTTAACAGTTTGACCTTTTTGTAGTAGCTGACTTGACAACAAATTGAGCCTTTCTACTATCTCAAAGGCATCTATCAAGTTGCCGTACTGTGCAGCATTGAATCTACTTCTATAAATACTGAACTCAAATTTCTGTCTCTCAAAATCAGGAAGTTTTTCTGAAATCTTTAGAGCTTTTTCATAAAAAAACATTGCTTGATCTATTCTATTTTTACTAACTAATAAATCTCCTATATACTGATTGGCAACTGCTACATCAAAAATAGCTTCTTTATCATTCTGTCTCTGACTAAAAATTGATTGAAAAATTTCTAAAGATTTTTGGTAGCTCTTTTCTGCTGCTTCAATCTCACCAATATTTGGAAAAAATGGCCGACCTTGTATATTTCCTATCTTTTGATAAGCTAAAGCCAATTCCCTTTTTAGCTCAATGTTGTTTTCAACATTTTTGGAATTCTCAGATAATTCTTCCAAACTTTCTAAAGCTTTCGTTACAAGTTTTTCTCTTGCTTTTGTTGACCCAGAAAGGTTTTTTATCTCATCATCAAAATAGACGAGAAATCTAGAAATTTGTCTCACTTGAATAATACTTTTTTCAGCAACCTCTCTTTGTTGCCTAACATTATAGTTCTGCCAAACTATTATAAAAGTGGTGATTAGTAATATAATTATAACTGTTACTGTCACTGTTAATACTTCCCAATTACGTCTAAGAAACTTTCCTGTTCGATAACTAAATGTGTCTTCACATGCTATTACTGGAAGACCATTAAGGTAACGTTCAATATCAGCAATAAATTCTGCAACAGATGAATAACGTCGGTTAGGTTCTTTGCGCAGTGCCATTAGTACGATATTGTCTAAATCACCTGAGAGTTGACGTTGCAAACGTGTAACACTGGTTTTGCGATCTCTACTTATCTCCTCTGGTGACAAATAGTTAACTGCCAAGTTTTTTGTGTTTGTAAGTTTTAGTGCAGCACTCGGCTTTATAGGTTCATCATGGCAAATGGCTCTTAGTAACTCTTGTATAGACTCTTCTTTCAGATGGAATGGGTATCTTCCTGTCAGAAGTAGATAGAGAACTACTCCTAAAGAGTAGACATCTGATAGAGTTGTTATATGTTTACCTTCTATCTGCTCTGGGCTTGCATAAGCTGGTGTAAAAAGTCTTATGCCAGCCTCTGTCATATGAGCCGTCAAAGCAACACTATCTACTAAAGATGGCTTTACTACTTTGGCAATTCCAAAATCGAGTAGCTTTGGCACACCAGTAGTGGTAACCAGAATATTGCTAGGTTTTAAGTCTCTGTGTACTACAAGATTCTGGTGTGCATACCCAACAGCTTTACAAACGCTACAAAATAGTTCTAATCGCTCTATTACACTGAGCTTGTGAGTATCACAGTGAATATCTATTGGTTGGCCTTCTACATTCTCCATTACAAAAAAAGGAAAGCCATCTGATGTTATCCCTCCTGTAAAAAGACGTGTAATGTTTGGATGCTGTAAGGAAGAAAGTATATGTTGTTCTATATGGAACCGTTCTAAAACTAAGTCTGTATTTGCATCTCGTACTAAGATTTTAACTGCTACTGTTTTTGCTTCTATATCTGACTCGTCTTGGGCTAGATATACAACACTCATTCCACCTCTACCAATTTCACGAAGCAGTCTATAGTTACCGACAGTTTTTCCTGTAAATAGAGAAAGTGGTTCTCTGTTGTTTGATTTACCAGTTGTTAACGTAGCAATCAGAGGTTGATCTAGTAGACTCGATTCGTTGTGAGCAGACAGTAAAGAGAGTACTTCTGCAAGCATTTCTGGATCGTCTTTACATAAAGATTCGACCACTGCTTGACGCTCTGCTGGTTCAGATTCAAGAGCTGTAAGGAATATCTCTGTTAACTGTTCGTACCTTTCGGGTGTCATTACCAGAAGCTACCTATCTGCTAAATTCACGTTGAAGCCACGCACGAGCCATCATCCATTCCCGGTCTACTGTGCGCGTTGAAACTTTGAGAACTTCAGCAATTTCACTGTGAGAAAGGCCAGCAAAAACACGAAGCTCAACTATCTCTTTCTGTCTAGGGGCAAGTGCTTCTAATCGACTCAGTGCATCATCAAAAGAAAGTATGTCGGTTGAAGAGACTCTTAATACCGTCTCTAAACCATCTAG
>JAEUQL010000706.1 GCA_016789295.1 Blastocatellia bacterium
GGGTTGAGAAAGAACGTTCGTGTAGGAATTGCTTACACAAACGGCTGGAATCAGGATATTGGCTGTGTTGCTTGGGACAATTTGATGGAAGACCTAGCAACTCTTGAAATTTCACGTGCACAGGTCTGGCAGTGGCTTCACAACAGAGTCATGCTTGAAGATGGACAGACAGTCACACCAGAACTAGTAAAAGAAGTCTTTGAAGAAGAGCTAGAAAAGATTAAACAAGAAGTGGTAAGTGAAATGGAAGGACAATCTGAAGCACGTAAAGATAAAGTTTTAAAAGGTTTTGTAAAAGCTAAAGAAGAAGCTGAGGCTCTTTTTACAAAAGAGACTTTTGATGAGTTCTTTAGCCTCAAGTCTCAATTAGTTTAATAGAAGATCAAAAACTCATAAGAAGCAAGAAAGGAAGAAACCATGAATAACGTTCAGGACATACTAAATCAATGGAACACGGATAAAAGATGGGAAGGGATTACCCGCCCTTACACAGCAGAAAACGTACTCAAGCTCAGAAACACGTTCGAGATCAAATATACACTTGCTGAAATGGGAGCAAAGAAGCTTTGGGAACTGCTCAACACGGAGGATTTTGTCCCCGCACTGGGTGCCCTAACAGGCAATCAGGCTATGCAGCAAGTAAAAGCTGGACTTAAAGCTATCTATCTGAGTGGCTGGCAAGTAGCAGCAGATGCCAACCTCTCAGGTCAGATGTATCCAGACCAGAGCCTCTATCCGTCAAACAGTGTTCCTAATGTTGTTCGTAAGATAAACCAGACTTTGATGAGAGCTGACCAGATCTATCACTCCGAAGGCAAAGATGGTATCTACTGGATGGCACCCATAATAGCTGATGCCGAAGCAGGTTTTGGTGGCACATTGCACGCTTATGAGTTGATGAAGTCTATGATAGAAGCAGGAGCATCAGGGGTACACTTTGAAGACCAACTAGCTTCAGAGAAGAAATGTGGTCACTTGGGTGGAAAAGTATTGGTTCCAACAAACCAGTTTGTAAAGACCTTGGTAGCAGCCCGTTTGGCATCAGACGTTCTCAATGTTCCAACCGTTCTGGTTGCAAGAACCGATGCAAACAGTGCACAGCTACTTACGAGTGATATCGATCCTCAAGACCACGAGTTTATGACAGGTGAAAGAACAACAGAAGGTTTCTACAGGATAAAAGGTGGTATACAGATGGCGATAGCCAGAGGACTTGCCTATGCGCCTTATGCTGATTTGATCTGGTGTGAAACATCGACTCCAGATCTGAATGAAGCAAAGCTTTTTGCTGAATCTGTCCGTGCCGAATATCCAGGTAAGTTGCTTGCATACAACTGCTCACCATCTTTCAATTGGGCAGCAAAACTTGACTCAGCAACAATAGCCAAGTTCCAGCGCGAGCTTGGTGCAATGGGCTACAAGTTCCAGTTTGTAACTTTGGCAGGCTTCCACGCACTCAACTACAGTATGTTTAAGCTTGCTAATGAGTACAAAGATCGTGGAATGGCTGCATATTCAGAAATGCAACAAGAAGAGTTTGCAAGCGAAGCTCTTGGCTACAGTGCTACAAAACACCAGCGCGAAGTGGGTACTGGCTACTTCGACCTTGTTTCAGAGGTAATATCGAGCGGCACTTCAAGCACTTCGGCAATGATGGGTTCAACAGAAGTTGAACAGTTCCACTGATACTTAACTAAATTCTGAGCTTTGAGTTTATGACCCAGTCCTTCGACTGGGTCATTTAATATCATCTCTTTAGCAGCTCCCCAAAGCCCAAAGGCTTATTCCGATTTCATTTCAAAGATCAAAACTCTATAATCCACCTTCTTTATAAGCTTTATGAAATCTGGACAATTTCTGAAAAACTGTTTCTCAAATCAATTAGGAGCATTCAATGTTAAGTGTCAAATTCAGTAGATTTGGAAAACCTGAAGAAGTCTTAGAGGTACAAGAGGTGGAGACACCTTCACCAAAAGCAGGTGAAGTACTTGTTAAAATGACAGCAAGACCTATCAACCCGTCCGATCTGCTTACTGTTGCAGGTCTCTATGGCAGACTCCCAAAACTACCGGCAACTGCTGGCTATGAAGGAGCTGGTGTAGTTGAAAAGTTGGGCGAAGGTGTCACGGGGTTACAAGTTGGACAACGTGTAATTCCACTTGGAGTTGTTGGAACTTGGCAAGAATATATAATAGCCAGTCCATTGCAGTTGCTACCTACTCCAGACTCTCTCAGCGATGCCTTAGCAGCTCAGTTTGTAGTCAAT
>JAEUQL010000707.1 GCA_016789295.1 Blastocatellia bacterium
TCTACTGTATTGTAGGCTTTGGGAAAGAAGAACTTCATAAACTCTGGCAAGAACTTCTCTATCAACTCTTTCCAAGGCGAGTCTTGCTCTTCTCTATGTTTTTTAACTTCTATCTTTTCTGACATAGGAACATATCTCCATGAAATTTTTTAGTGCTCTTTAATATAAAGACGCATTTCTTGCAGATCTTCTGGGCTAATTCTTCCGGGTTTTTGAAATAAAGGTGAATGTGTAGCTTCTGCTTAAAGCATTTTTGACGAAAGTGAAGCATTAACGGCTTATCACAGCTACTTAATAACTATTGGATCTAGAAGGTTTGTAATGGGTAGGAAAATTAGTTACTCGCAAAGGTAAGTTTTCTGTTATCAATTTGTGATGGAAAAAAGGGGCTTATATTTTTTGTTTTTGGGTGAGGCTGAAAACGTTTAATTACATCACAAAGCAGCAGATTGATTTGGGTAGAGCGTTTAACCGGCTCTACCCAAAGGTCAAATTTTGGGTTTATCTGTTCTGTTCGACTTCTTGAGAACCTTCAGCAGAATCTGGCCTTGTACTTGCCATCAATAGAGCGAGTTGATCTGCACCTATTTGCGTGTATGGCGGTGATATAGCCTTACCGTAGATGTCCCTCTCTACTTTTCTTCGGATCATGTAAGCACGGCGGAAGGCTTCTTCTTCTCCATACTTGTTAATGGATACACTTCTCTTAGCTACTTTGTTTGGTTCTGGACACCACCAGACTTCATACATTTCGCGATATCTTAGCTCACCACTCTTGGTTGCTGCTTTCTCTCTTCTTCTGCGAAGCCCTACAATTCCGGTTGTTTTGCTGCGTTTGGTAGCGGTGATTACGATTCGGTCTGTTCTTGGTTTGCCGAGTTCCTTCTCGGCTTTGTTTCTAAAACGGATAGCTTTCTCAAGAGCTTTCTCTCTGCCACCGTGAACTGAATCACTGAAAAGTTTTACTCTTTTTTCGCCTTTGAAGAAAACTCTGACATACCATCCATGAGTTCTTCCGTCTTGACTATCAATACGACTAATACCTTTATGTTTTTCTTGAGGTTTTATTTCTGTTTTTCTGCCCTTTGTTGTCATATTTTTTCTCTCACCTTAACAAAAGATTTTTCCGTACATCTTACACTTTCTATTACTTGCAGATGTTAGTCTCGAAGATAATACAATTGTGCAGAAATTCAAGAGAAACTTTCAGAATTTCAGGAAAAATTAGGGAGAATCCATTGTTTATTGTTTTCAAAGGATCTTTTTCTGGCTTTTAAGACCATATTATGGTTTATTTTCACCTTTATTGACAGTTACAAAAACTTCTAAACATTGGAGTAAAAGATAAATTATGTTTGCCAATAGAGTAAACCTTCTTGATGGAATAGCAATAGCAAAACAGATTAAAGAAGAGATATCTACTGAAGTTAAAGACCTACTATTAAAAGGCATTAAACCTGGTCTTGCTGCTATTTTGGTAGGTGATAATCCAGCCTCAAAAGTCTACGTGGCGAGTAAGACAAAGACTTGTGAGCAACTTGGACTACATTCAGAAACTCACTTGTTGGGTAGTGAGACAACTACAAACGAGCTTATAGGTCTCATTAAACAACTCAACCAAAGAGACAATATTGATGGTATTCTTGTACAAATGCCGCTTCCATCACAGATAGACTCTGATATCGTTCTTGAAGCTGTAGATCCTAGCAAAGACGTTGATGGCTTCCACCCGGAAAATATCGGCAAACTTGCTCTCAAACAGCCACGCTTTGTAGCCTGCACCCCGGCTGGAGTAATGGAGATCCTTAAACGCTCTAATATAGGAATAGCTGGTAAGCACGCTGTTGTCATTGGAAGAAGTAGAATAGTTGGAATTCCAATGTCTTTACTTCTCACCCATGCAGACGCAACTGTTACTATCTGCCACTCAAAGACTTCTGGCCTTGCCGAAATAGCAAGCTCTGCCGATATCCTCATTGCTGCCATGGGACGTACCGCTTTTATTGCTGCAAAGCATATAAAGCAAGGAGCAGCAGTAATAGACGTGGGCATTAACAGGCTTGACAAGCGCGAAGATGTACTAAAATACTTTCCAGAGGATCAGAAGCGGCTTGATGATTTCGAACGCAAAGGTTCTGTCCTAATAGGTGATGTCGATCCCAGAGGAATTAGCGAAGCAGGAGCCGCACACTTTACGCCAGTGCCTGGCGGTGTTGGACCTCTCACAATAGCAATGCTCATTAAGAACACAGTC
>JAEUQL010000708.1 GCA_016789295.1 Blastocatellia bacterium
CTTTCTTTTATTTTGTCTATACTTTTTTCTTATTTTTTCTGTTTTTTACCGCCTCTCGGCGATGGCTTGCTTAACTCCGCTCTAAAGAAGCCCAGACTGCGCAATCCTAAGAAGGTTCAAATTCTACCCTGAAATAAATATCTCTCATTAATAACCTACAGTTAATAGGAGCAAAATCTATTACATCATTTAGATCTGTGTAAACTTGGATTGTCCAGTTGTTGCTTTCATCTCTTATCAATAAAGTTGCATTAACTTCATACTGAGATACCAGCAAGTAATATCTAAAGGATTGTATTTGCTGGTAATCTCTAAACTTAGCATCTTGGTCAAATCTTGCCGTGGAGTTTGAGAGTACTTCAACAATGAGTATAGGATTAAGTAGATTATCTATCCTTTGAAACTCAGCAGTACAAGCAACAGCTACATCTGGATAGTAATAGAGGTCATCATTTACTCTTATTCTTGTATCAGTCATGAATGATTCACAACTACTACTTAAAAGTTGCGTGTACAAGCTAGTATATATAGCACCAGTTATTCTACTATGATTTCTGCTCGATCCTACCATTGCAAATATTTGACCATAAGAATACTCATATCTAATATCTGAGTTTTTCTCAATTTCAAAATATTCACTTAAGCTATACTTCTTAACAGGGCTAGTAGACATTTTATCAAACCTCTATAACTACTTTATTAATATCACTTTTATAAGCTTTTACAATTTCCTAAACTTTCCCCAGTGTAGACAAACTCTCGGCCAGTTCTTGTGCAGATTGAAAGCGGTTTTCTGGCTGCTTTGCCAAACATTTCATTATTACTGCGTCAAGTTTTGCAGGTGTATCGTGTCTAAGTTCTATAATTGGCGTCGGCTCTTGCTTTGTAAGTGCTTCCATAATTTGAAAATAGGTGTTACCGTCAAATGGTAGCTTCCCAGTAGTTATTTCATAAAGAACTATTCCCAAAGAGAATATATCACCACGATGGTCTATCTTATCGGTTCCTGAAGCCTGTTCGGGAGACATATAGTTGACTGTTCCAAGTAGAATTCCTGGTTCCGTTATTCTACTGGATGGGTCTGTCTTTTCTGTAGGATCAAATATACCTGGTTTGGCTAGTCCAAAATCTAGAACTTTTACTCGGTTTTTTTCATTTAAGATAATGTTAGAAGATTTTATATCTCTGTGTATTATTCCTGCTGCGTGTGCTTCGGCCAATGCCAAAGCAACCTGTTCTCCAATAGACACTACTTCAGAAATCTTAAATGGGCTATTTTTGAGATGCTCTGACAGTGTAAAACCTTTTACATATTCCATAACAATGTACGGAACTGAGTCTATTTCTCCTATTTCATAAATAGTTGCTATGTTTGGATGGGTTATCATAGATGCTGTTTGCGCTTCTCTCAAAAAGCGCCTTCGTATCTTTTCATCTGAAGCATATCGGCTTCTTAGTAGCTTGATGGCTACGTGTCGGCCAAGCTCGCTATCGCGTGCAAGTAGGACTTCACCCATACCACCTTGACCTAAGCGATTGATAATCTCAAATCGGCCTATCTGCTTGTGCTCTACAAACTCAGAACTGTCATCTAAGCTATCGTGAAAACGTTTTGGCTTGCGCAGTGATGTAGGCTCTATAACAGGGTCTGTTGGTGGAATGTACTCATCTGAATTGTCAAAGTATTCATACTTTTCCAAATGTTTGTTGTCGAGGCGACGAGAAGAAGTCACAAAGATCATTCTTGGATTAGAGACAACTGCAGCAAAAAGGCGTGAGAATATACGTGTTGTGCCAGACTCTTCAATAAAATAGCCTGACCGGCGTAGCTCTTCAAAGACATGTGCATGCCTTTTTTTGACCTCTTTACCCTCAGCAAACGCCTCCATTACTTCCCTCTCTTCATCGCTAAAATGCTCCCATATGTAACGAAAATGTACCCTAGCCTCATCCATAAACCCTTCTTCTATTCGTACTCTATCGACTACCGTCGCATTTTCAAGAATATGGTCAAAGTAGTTTGAACAACCTATCTGTAGAAAGAATGGAAAGTAGCCACCTATTTCTATTATTTGGCGTAGATATGGCTCAAGTGCAACTCCAACTGCTTGTGAAGGGTCGCGCACAAGAGATGCTGCTTCTTCTGGTGTAAATGGTCTTAAATAGACATTGGTGAATATGTTAAAAAAAGGCGAATCGGCTATCTGGTCTGTATGACACAAAACTTGTAGGTCTCTTGCTGATGAGGT
>JAEUQL010000709.1 GCA_016789295.1 Blastocatellia bacterium
GATGGACGAGAGAGAGTTTTACACAGAGAAGCGGGTTAGCAAAAAAGCCACCTACACTTGCCCAAAATGTAGACAGAAAGAAGAGTATGATGTTGCTTGGCTTGAGCGCAGTAAAAAGAACAGCCTTCCAAGATATGCTTCAGATATAGACAGAGCAAAATTTTCTAAATCCCGCAACCATCTTGTTAGAATAGATGATTTTGTTGTCTGCAAAAATAATCGATGTAGAGCTAGATTTGAGATACCAAATTTTCAGTCTGTAGTATTTATCTAGTCATAAAAAGGTGGTTTTACTGAATCTGTCTTTGGAATTTCCTCTTCTGCAAGAGGCTTTGAAGGTTTTGATGGAGTCTCTACAGGTTTTGGAGCTACTAATACAGCAGGTGGCATAGCTTTTGTTATGTAGAAGATAGCAGATTCTACTTTGAACGAGTATTTCTGTGTGACGTCTGGATCAGCAACTACACGCCACTTATATGACTTATCTGCTTTCAAATCCCGTTTCTGATCATCATCTGGTGTATAAGAATCCCCTTTTACCAACTGTCGCATTACAAGTTTTTCACCATCAAAAACTTCCAGCACCAATTTGGTATCAGGTTTACTGCACTTCCAGCTAAAGGTTAGATCTTTTGCTGCAAGTCCAGAGCTATTTTTTGGTGAGAGTAGTTTTATTGAACCTACAGAGAACAGGCTGTAGGCCACTCCTACAAACGCCACAAAAAGTAAGGCAACAACAAAGAGCTTCTGGTTTAATGAAAACCCTCTTGATAGCTGCTTATCTTCTATTTGATATTGATTGAGACGGGTTGTTTTCTGTTGGGACATGTTTAAAGAATGGGGGATAGCCCCCCATTCGTATTCTCCTTTTTCACTTCTGCTGCACTTGACTCTGTTGGAAGCCCTTGAAGTCTATCAACTGCAAGAATGGTGAGCCAGGCGGTAGCAGACAAGGTGCATTGAAATCTATATCAAAGACCCAATCACGATTTGGTGGTCTATAGACATAGTCAACAGGTGATCCACCACCTGCATTTGACCAAGCAACCCCTGCATTACTAACACGTTTGAAAGCTCCATTGGCTTGCTGACTCTTATATATTCTTATAAGCGAGCCTGAATAGGTACAGAAATCATTTCCATTTCCATTCTTGCCCCAGTCTTCAAGAAACCTTGGGAAGTTGTTGAGTGCTCCTGAAGACTGCTGAGAAGTTCCTCCCTGGTTGGAGTCTGGATCTCCCCAAAAACCTGAGAACCAGCTAGGTGTAAAACCACTTACCATTGCAAACCTGTAAACGGTATTTCTAGCTGTTCTATACCTAAGAGCTTGATAAGGCATGATGAAACTTCTTGTATCCATCCAACCGCCAAATCCGTTTGCTCCACCCCAATTTGTGTTGGAAGTGCCAACATTTGGTCCAGACAGAAGTGTTACAGCATCACCAACAACAGCAGCAGGAACGTGGCAGTTTGTACCACAAGTTCTCAAATTGTGACCTATATAATCGCCGGGCGAAGTTGGTAGACTAGTTGCCCCACCTACAACAGGAGTGACTGCAATTCCTGGATAAGGATCTCCATCATCTATACCTCTTCCACAAGGCGCGTTGTAGTTACCAAAAACATAGACTGGATTTTCAGTTGATACAGTCACTCCAAGGTATGCTGGGCTGGTTGCAGTGTTGCAACTTGGATTTGCAACCGGGCCTGTTGGGAAAAGATTTGAAGCGTTTACTAACCTTACTCCTTTTCTGAACATCTCTACTCTAGGTGCTGCCGCAACTTGAACAGGAGGCTTATGACTCCAGCCTTGTTTTGGATTGCTTGCTACCTCTGTCATAGCGATCAGATTTCCAACTCTTGGAGTTCCAGTTCCTGCTATATCACTATAGGCTAGAGATGAGTTGATCTGATCTGAATCAAAGAAGTCTTGGTAGCGAGCGGTTTCACTGTAGCCACGATCTCCACTAGGCCCATTTATTCCTTCAGCTTGGATCATTGTTGGCATCTTGTGGAGATTTTCCTTGGTCTCGGTTATCTGAGACACCTGGTGAAGTACAGCCAAAAGAAGCACCAATTCTAGCAGGTATTGCAGCAGGATTTCCTGCATTTGTGTTGCCACCTCTGTTCCAAACTACATCTTCACGATTATATCTGCCATCGCCAATTGTGCTTGGTGTATTTGGTACTGGAACAGCAGGTGAACCAGGAAGAATATTTGGATTTGCCTGAACCATA
>JAEUQL010000070.1:0-264 GCA_016789295.1 Blastocatellia bacterium
AGAGTTTTACTTGTTTCATTTTTTACTTCTCCGATGAGTTTTCATCTGTTACATAGCCGCGTCTATGAATGACACGCAGTCTCGAATCTGCAGGAATGTTTATGTCTATTTCGCGAAATCCTGTCTGTGAATTTGTGCTTGGGTAGTAAGCAAGAATATACTGGCTGCTCAGTTCCTCGGCTATCTGCCGAAAAGCCGACTCCATATCTTTCTCATTTTTTGGATAGAAGGCACGTCCACCTGTCTCTGTACAAATCCTGTCAA
>JAEUQL010000070.1:274-3664 GCA_016789295.1 Blastocatellia bacterium
ACCTCTCTGTCAACATCACTAAAGCGGAATCTATCACCCATTCCAAGTGCATAGACCGAGATCCCTAGACGCTGTGCGTTTCTTATAGCTTTTCTTATAGAGCCATCGCTAGCCGTATCCTTGCCATCACTAAGTACAATCATTGCACGACGTATTGCACGCCTTGTGGTAGAAGAAGGGCTACCATCATCACCAGTAATACGCCTTGCTGTTTTTGCATCCAGTACCTCACGGCAAGACGTGATTATTGCATCATAAAGAGCTGTTCCTATATTTGAAACCTCTCCTTCTTCGTCTCTGAAACTCTGCTGCCGCTTGATCCGCTTCAAAGATGATTTGAGTCTTTTCAGATTGCTGGTTAGTCCAGAGATAAGCTCTGTCTCGCCTTGAAAAGTAGCTATTGCACCATAATCTTTTCCATCTCTGAAGAAGTTATCAAGAAAGGTATCAACAGCAGTCTTCTCGTCGGGGAGGAGAAATTCTTGACTTCCGCTGATATCTATAAGGATCGAGAGCACCATTGGGAGAGAGTTACTTTTTTGGAAAAGCTCTATCTGCTGAAGGCGACCATCTTCAAGCAGCTCGACCTGAGTACCTGTTAGATCTGTTACAGGTCTACCCTGTTCGTCAACAACAGAAAAGACTACTTGTACATACTCGACACCTATTTTGAGTGACTCCCCTTCGCTGTAGTCTTGTGGAGACTGCTGAGACACAACCCTTCTGCGTGTGGTCTCTTGAGAAAAGGTAGAAGTAGTAGTGAACAGAAAGCAGAGGTGGCATGCTAATAGCAGTAGAAAGGCTCTTTTCATAGATATTCCCTGACTTTAAGATGATGCTGAGTCAATACTAATAGCTGGTAACGCTCTTTTAGTATCGATCAGTTCACGCTAGGTTGCTTTTGGCAAACATTGTAGACTATAACAAAAATTGAGGAGGAAGTTTAATGTTGGTAGAGTTTAGAGTCACTGGTATGCACTGCACTTCTTGTAAAAATTTGATAGAAGAAGAACTGGCCGAGCTTTCTGGTGTAAATTCTATAGCAGTCGATCTCGCTGCTGGTCAGGCAAAAATCAACTATGATTGTGAAAAAGTCTCTTTAGAAGAGATAATGGAGAAGGTATCAGACCTTGGCTATGAGGCTGCAAAGATAGCTTAGCTTTCTTCTCACATAGGCCATGAGAAGAAAGCTAAAAGCATTAAAGTGCACCTCTGCCTTGAGAAAGTCTAACACTCCCATTTATTCCAGAGACCGATATAGGAGCACCCCCAGAACCTATCTTGGCTTTGAAGTTGTTTCTGTTGAGCTTTCCTTCAATGGTTACATTTGGAAGTTCAGGGTAGACATTTCCATTTATGCCGCTAACATTTAGATCTGCATTGAGAGCTTTTGTAAATAGCATTTCAACGCTTCCATTAACCCCACTAACCTTCACACCTTTGTCACCTACACCATCAAAATTGATTTTGACAGCACCATTGATCCCTGAAAGATCCGAGTAGCCATTGGCTTGTTTGACATCTACAGAGCCGTTGACCCCGGAAACAGAAACTGGGCCGTCCACTTCACCTACTGCTACCTTTCCATTTATTCCCTTTACACCAAGGTTGATCTGACGTGGAAGTTTGAGGCTCACCTTATGACGAACTTCTTCACCTTTTTTGTAACCTGTTTTGCCATCTTGACCTTTAATGATGAGGCTATTTGTATTAGCTGTGATAGAAACTTTACGTCTACTGAGCACATCACGAGTTTTGGCTGAAGTTACTATGTATATTTCGGCTTCAGATGAGTTGGTTGTCTCAATCGTGACTGGGCCGTTGAAACCAGAAACATCTACTTCTGCTCCTGGTGAGAGTTGGTATCTCTGACTTGTCTCTTCTTTTTCAGTAAAGTTATCGCCTTGATATGCCCAAGTATTTGCTACAAGAACACTTAAAAGAAGCAAGAATGCAAAAAGTTTTACGTTCATCACTATCCTCCCTGAACTTTATTATTTTATTTTTTCACAATCATTAGATTTACTTAAACTTTTGGTAAGTACTACATCACCGCTAAAAGAGTCTATCTTTATCTGTGCACCACCTTCTTTGTATTTACCAACTAAACGTTGATTTACAGCTTTGTGCTGTGATGGCCTATCAAGTGTTATTGGAAAGTCTGTAACAACATCACCACTGTAAGAAGAGAGAAAAGCATTAAAGCCTGGTATGTCGTCAGGTATGGCTATTTTTACATCACCAGAAGTCGTCTTTAGCGTGTAACGTCCTGTAGCAGAGACTGTTCCATCATAGTAGAGATCTCCACTCACCGTTATAGCTTCAATATTCGAGGCATTACCTTTAACTGTCAATGAACCGCTAGCACTACTAAATTCTACAGTACCCTTGATACATTCTATATTTGCATCACCACTAATAGCGGCAGTCTTCAAATTCCCAGAAATATTTTTGACAACAAGATCCCCACTTGTAAGGTTAATTTCAACAGAACCTTCTATATTCTCTGCAACCATATCACCACTAGTAAGGCTGGTAACTATATCTCCTTTTACCCTTTTGGTCTTCACATCACCAGACAATGAGCTGATAGAAATATAGCCACTTACATCTTCAATTACCGTTGAGCCTTCACGAAAAGAGACTTCTAAAGAACCTGTTTTTTGTGTCTTAACATCACCACTACTAATATTTATTCTGACATTACCTTTTACTCCAATAACTTCTACATCGCTGTTTCCAGCTTCAATTTCAAGACTAGATTGCTCTGGTATTTTGACATCAAGTGGAGCTTCAAGTTCTTCTTCTACACTAATAACAGTTCTATCATTTTTTGAGCTTTCATCAATGGTGACACCTTTTTTGTTTACTACTGTAACAGTATCTTTTTCCCAACCAGAAACGATTACTTTACCAGAAGAAGCTTTTACTCTTACTTTTGACTCAACTTTCTTCTGTACAAAAGGTTCTGTAAGACACATTGCTGTAGAGCACAACTCATGGTAGGCAAATCCCAAAAATAGCATAGCAATTAGCATCTTCTTTTTCATAACTCAGTAACTCACAATCTCTCTCAAGATCTCTACTTTCTTTGCATAAGCTGTAAGCATATACTGTACAGCTACAGGATCGTTTGGTTGTTTACGTACTGCAACTCTTGTCTCAAGAATACTTTGATCAATAGCTGCAATAGTCTTATCAAATTTCATAAGGGTTTCTGCATCAAGCTGTGAACGATGGTTCTTTGCATCTCGCTCTAAAATAGATATTGCTGCAAGATACTTCTTTTCTGCATCAAAAAGCAGTTGCTCTGCTGTTGGTGCTATTTTCTTAGTTGATTTCTTTATATGTCTTACAGAAGTAGTCTTCTCTCTGTTAACATTTTTGCTA
>JAEUQL010000070.1:3674-11432 GCA_016789295.1 Blastocatellia bacterium
TTTTTTCAGATTCTTCCACTTTTTTGTTCTTTTCTACATCTACAGCATACTCTTTAGTTTTTACAACTTCGGGTGAAGTAGAAACTGGATTTGTGGTAAGTTTTTGCATAACAACTATTGTTGTAATCACTGCAATAGACACAGCAGCCGCAGTGAAAGCAAGACTAAGTCGTGGAGTGCTAAATATGGCAAATAAGCGTCTTATTATAAAAGGCTTTGCTTCCCTTTCTTGCCTCTCCTCCCTTATCTGAGAAACTACTCTATTCCATAATTCTGGCGTTATATCAACCTCGCGCTTATAACTGCTATAGACCAACTGTTCTTTCTGTAGTTGCTCAAGACTGTTGCTACAGCTAGCACAAAAAGACAGATGTTTTTCGAGTTTCATTACACTCTCTTGATCGAGGTCGCCTTCAACATACTCTTCAAGGTCGATGAGAAACTTTTCACAACTCATCTCTGGCTCCATAATAAGGACTTATTAGCCGTCGCATTTCGGCCTTTGCTCTGTGCAGATCTGTTTTAAGTTTTGGGATCGAATACCCAGTAATTGTAGCTATCTCTTCATAGCTAAGTTGTTGAAAGACTTTGAGTGTAAAGACTAGACGCTTGTCTTGATCTAGTTTCTCTAGAGCTTTTTTTATAACTTGGTCTAACTCTTTTTCCAGTAAGTTCTCTTCTGGTTTTTGCGTCTCATCTCTCATAGTAGATATGTGACTATCGTCTACTTCTCTTGCCAATGAACGCCGTGACTCTCTAACTACATTTTTTGCTATTCCAAATAGCCAAGTTGAAATTTTTGTATCGTCTTTTAGTGTAGAAAGGCTTCTGTAAGCTCTTACAAAAGTCTCTTGTGTCAGTTCTTCGGCTGTTTCTTGTTTACCAACCATGTCATAAATAAAACTGATGATTGGACGAGCAAAGCGATTAAATATCAGACGAAAAGCTTCGTCGTCACCACTGCGTGCACGAGCAATAAGTCCTATTGAGGGTTCTTCTTGGGTACTCCTACTAGTTAGCACCGTTAGTCTAAACACATCCATCACCAGGTTGATTTGGGCATTTTCAGACTGTAAGTGCAAAAGCCACCAAAAAGGTTTCAAACTTTTTCCGAAGTTTTGTAGCAGTCAACTATTAACTCCTCTTGTGCAAGTGTAACCTCGGCCATTACAAGTTAAGCTCGTAACCACCCGAAGGTAATGCTTCTGAAGTTTTGCCGTTCTATCCAAGCCTCACAGCTTAAAAATTGACAGATTTCACTTACAACCTAAATCACTCTTTTTTAGAATCAGAAAGCCTTTTGATGTATTTGAAATCGTAAGAGACTACCCATGTTTTTCCGTCATCATTTGAAACCTCAGCAAATTGGCGAACAGTGTTCTCGTCGATTTTAAAGAAAGTTAGACGATTCATAGTCCTCTTACCATTTACTACTGTTTCACCTTCAAAACGCATAGCACCGTCTCTGAAATTTCCTTCGTAACGAAGAGCACCCCCACCACTTCCAATCCAGAATTGATACCATTTACCAGTATTTTGGTCATAATAATTGATACTCTTGCCATTGTTTTTGAGCGTGCTTGTCCAGTTTTCAAGCAGCCCACAACCTTCAGCAATCTGTTGTACAGAATTTGTTCCTGTCTTTTGACCTTGCTGATTGAAAACATCCCATTCACCAATCCAGAAATCAAATTGGTGGGCTTCGTCAATAAATTTACACGGCCTTACCTGTCGTTCAACCAAGTCTGCCATCTTCTTAAACCTAACATCATCACGAATATTTTCAAGGTCTTTGTCTGTATCAAGATTTATAAACTGTGCAAAACCGTTAGCAATTGCTTTCTCTAACCACTTAAATGCTTCGTCCTTCTGATTTAACCGTGAGTAGCTACAGGCAATGTTATACATCGATGCTGGACTGCCTGCAATAGAAATATTTCTCTGAAAAGCTTTTACAGCTTCTTCATATTTGCCAATAGAGTGGAGTGACATTGCTAGAAAATACCAAGCGCGACCATTATTTGGCTCTTCTTCTGTAACTTCTTCAAATATCTTTGCTGCTTCTTCCCACTTTTGTTGCTTAAACAGTTCATTTGCAGCAGCTATCTTTGATGAAGGTTGCTGCGCCAGAATCATCAAATTTATGTTGAGCAACAGAACAAAGGTTGTAGATAAAAGTTTAACTATTCTCATCTGTCTTTCTCCTAACTCTTTAAAATAGATAGAAAAAATGTTTACAATCTCAATGTTTCCCTAGTATAAATTTTCTAAAGGTGTCATGATGATAAAACACTTTGCTAGTAAAGTCTTCCTAATTATTTTAGTCATCTTTTCTTTTGGCTATATAACACTACTTGATATACTTGCCAACAAAATTTTAGTACAACCTCTACAGTCAAACTCTCTGTGCAAAACTGATGAACAGATAATTTTTAGTTGTGCTATCAAAAAGTCAAAAAAGATAGTTTCTTTGTGTGGTTCCAAAACCTTAACAAACAGCCAAGGATACATTCAATATAGGTTCGGGACTGCCAACAATACTGAACTGGAGTTCCCAAAAGAGCTACAACAGAATCAAAGTAAGTTTACATATTCGCATTACTTTAGGGCACAAGTTGACTACTCAGGAATAAGTTTTGTCAATAACGGCTATTCTTACACAATCTTTGATGAGTACAATGGTGAAGAAAAACCTGTAGTCAAGTTGGCTGGGGTGCGTATTGCCAAAGGTGAACAAGATCCAACAGAGCTTCAATGTGGCAGCAAGCCCATAGCACATTGGAACTTTCTAGAAGGTGTTGTCAGGTTGGAAGAATAAGAATAATGTTGTAAACTCCACCACACAAAGTAGAAATGTTTTGCTAGAAACTAAAACTTTTATGGAGAAAAAAATGGTTACTCTTAGTGATGCCCGTAGAGTCATAGCTGCTGCAGAAAAGAAGGCCGAAGAGATTGGTCAACCAATGAATATAGCTGTTGCAGATGCAGGTGGAAATCTTGTATCACACGTCCGAATGGATGGAGCCTGGATTGGTAGCATAGACATCTCTATCAAAAAAGCCTACACATCGCGTGCTTTTGACATAGCAACAAAAGATTTGGCTGCCCACAGTCAATCTGGCAATCAGTTTTTTGGCATACACGCCTCAAATGACGGAAAGATAATGATCTTTGCAGGTGGTGTCCCTCTTAAAAGAGATGGTAAGGTAGTCGGTGCAATTGGTGTAAGCGGTGGCTCTGGAGAGCAAGACCATGCTGTTGCAGAGGCTGGAGCTGCAGCATTTTAGAAATACCTGCAACTTCACTTGCCTGCCCTAAAACTAGGCAAGTGAAGTTTCTTAGAAGCATTTTTTCCCTAACATAAAGACAAGCAACCCAACTATTAGTACTGCTGTTAATGTCCAAAGCAGTTCCCAAGCACGTTGTTTGTGCTGATTGCCTACAGTTTTTGTAAAGAAATACGAGTACAGACTGGAAACCTGCAGTAGCAAAAAACCAATTACAGTAACATAGAGCACTATACAGAAAATTCTGTTCATGCAGCTAGTTGACTGCCCTAAAATCGGCACTGGTCATCTCGACTGACTTTGTCTGGTTTGCTCCAACAGTCACTTTAATCGACTGTATACCAAGTTTTTCGTGCCAAGCTTCAATGGTATATTCACCTGGCATCAAACCTTCTATTTCAAATCTTCCATCTTTGTCTGTTACATCAAAAAACGGATGGGTGAAGACTCCAACATAAGCTCGCATCCAAGCATACTGGTTAGATCTCAGAGGAAAGATCTCAGGTTTTGAAAAAGTTGTTACTACTGGAGCACCTTTTGGAAGCTGGGATCTGCTGAAACCTTTATTGATGCTGGACTGAAAGTTGATGTTGTGTATAGTTTCGTCTTCTGTAGTGACTTTCAATGGCTGGTTTGTCTGCAAAACAACAATGTGGGGTCTGTACTGACAACCATTTTGAGTAAGCAGAAATGGTTCCGAAGGAGGATCGTAGCTGAATTGAATTGCTGGGCCGTCTTTAACATAAACTATAACGTTTTGGAGCATGAGATTATTTACTACAACTGCTTCAGAAGTAGCATTTGGATTCTTCTGTTTACATATCTCGTCACTACTCATATCTATCGGGGCTGTTTCTGGAATTGCACCTTCGTACTTGAAAAGCCCAACGATCTTAGCTTCATCACCTTTGGAAACATATTTTGGCCCAGTTACAACTTTTGTGTCGGGTTTGCGACCAACTACCTTTCCTTCACAACCAAGCATAAACAGAAGAGATATCAATATAAATAGCTTGGCTTTTCCTATCATTATTACACACCGTTATAAAACATACTTATCGAAATACAGTCGGCTGTAAGAACTGAGAAGCAAGTCTAAAACAGTCCTATAGCCAGCACTATCAGAACTACAAAGCTAATTACACACATCATTCCAGCAGGCATAAAAGACTTTGTCTTTAAAAACCTTTGAGCAAAAAGACCCAAAAGGGCAACAGTAAGAATCATTGCTATGTAGTAACCTGCTTGAATGCCCTGAGTCAATATGAAGCCGCTAGCAAGAAGAAGAACACCAGAAACACTGCCAGCGATCAGTGAAGCTTTACTCTTGGCTTTGGCATAACCCATTACTCCACCAAGAGCTACAAAAAGACCATAAACGATGATTATTATTGCTTGTGTACTCATAGCGAGATATTTAGCCACAAAAATAGAAAATTTACACCCCTTTCAAGCAAATTCTCTTCTCTTCTCACTACTAAAAGCAGAAAAAGTGGCGACTGCCAGGACAATAGAACTATTTCTAGAAAATAGGCTTTCAACGTTTGACACCATCTAACGACTCTGGAAATATTAGTTCCACAAGCTATTTTCCCAAAGCACAATTAAAAACTTTCTATGTAAGGAAGAGAGATGTCTTTTTTCCGTCTGTTGATAATTTTCATAGTTGTTTTTGTCTCTGTTTTCCCATTTAAGCAGACAACAAAAGCTCAAGGTAGCGAACCTCCATTCTTTGCCATTACCAATGCACGCATATTTACAGTTTCAGGCTCGGTCATAGAGAATGCAACTGTAGTAGTTGCAGATGGACTGATATCTGCTGTAGGAAGAGATGTACAAATTCCTGCTGAAGCAGAGGTTATTGATGGTAAAGGCTTGACTGTCTATCCAGGTCTTATAGACTCGCTTACAGACTTAGGTTTGCAGTCTGCAACACCTCCAACGCCTGGTCAAAGTCAGCAGCAGAACCAGCAACGTAACATCTCTCGTGGTCCAGAAGACAGACCTGCTACAACTCCGTGGCAAAATGCAGCCGATGACCTCAACACAGAAGATAAGAGGATTGAGAGTTGGCGAGAAGCAGGATTTACCACCGTTTTAACTGCACCAAAGACGGGCATTTTTCCGGGTCAGGGAGCAGTAATAAACCTGCTTTCAGGTGAGCGTGCAGGACAAGTCGTTGTTAAAACTCCAGCAACTCTTCAGGTAAGTTTTCAGTCTGCAGGAGGCTTTGGCAGTTTTCCTGGATCTCTGATGGGAGCAGTCTCTTACATTAAACAGGTCTTTCTTGATATAGAGCAGTACAGGCAAGCTTCAAAAGTCTACAATCAGACTCCAAAAGGTCTTCAGCGTCCATCTTATGACAGAACTGTACGTGCTATCGATGGGCTTCTTAGCAGTAATACACCTGTTTTGATGCCTGCAACAACTCCCACACAGATACGCAGAGTTCAAGAGATACAAGACCGTTTCTCATTAAAAACAATAATTTACGGTGGACAACAAGGATACGAAATAGCAACCTTTCTAGCAGAAAAGAAAATTCCTGTTCTTGTCAGCTTAAAATGGCCAGAGAAGGATAGAAATGGAGATCCAGAAGCCGAGGAACCTCTGCGCAGCCTACGCTTTCGTGACAAAGCCCCTTCCACACCGGCTGAATTTGAGAAAGCTGGTGTTAGGTTTGCATTCTACTCTGATGGCATCTCTTCACCAAAAGAGATAATCAAAAATGCAAAAAGGGCTATAGATGCAGGACTCAAACCAGAAACTGCACTTCGTGCTTTCACTCTGACTGCAGCAGAACTACTTGGTGTAGATTCACAGCTTGGAAGTATAGAGGTTGGAAAGATTGCCAATCTTATAGTCACCGATGGAGACATTTTTGCTGAAAAGACCAAAATAAAGTATGTCTTTGTTGATGGCACAAAGTATGAACTGCGCGAGCAAGCAAAACCGACCGAACCTCCTACTGTAAATCTTACAGGAAAGTGGACTTTGACAATAAACTCGCCTCAAGGACAACAGGAAGCTACAGCAGATCTCAAAATGTCACCCGACGGTACTCTTACAGGAACTTTTACCAATATATTAGGAAGTTCTACAATCACTACAGGTTCGGTGAGTGGCAATAAGTTCAATTTTACAGTCGATATTACTATCAATTCTCGCAATATCGAAGTAAAAGCATCAGGTGTTTTAGAGAACAACCAGATGAAAGGAACTTTCAGCTTTGGCTCTGCCAATGCTGAGTTTACAGGCATTAAACCAGACAAAATACTATAGAAGCTTAGGAAAGACTTGAAATGAAACGCTATACATTCGTTTTGGTTCTACTGTTTGCACTAACTTTTACAAATGTCTTTGCTCAAAACAGTAGGGCTACTTTGATCAAGGATGCTACGGTAATAACTATCACCAAAGGCACCATCGAAAAAGGATCTATACTTATCAAAGACGGAAAGATTGCAGCAGTTGGAAAAGAGCTTGCTGTTCCATCAGACGTGCAGATAATAGATGCAGCAGGCATGTATGTGATGCCTGGCATTATTGACTGCCATTCACATATTGCAGTAGAAGGTAATGTCAATGAAGGATCTATTGCCGTGTCATCTATGGTAGGTATTGAAGACGTGATCGATCCAACCGACATCAACATCTATCGCAATTTGGCTGGTGGTGTGACTACTGTGAATGTTCTACACGGAAGTGCAAATCCTATAGGTGGACTCAATGCTGTACTGAAACTGCGTTGGGGTAAAGCCCCTCGTGGAATGTTGTTTGAAGGTGCACCTTCTGGAATTAAGTTCGCACTAGGTGAAAATCCCAAGCGATCAAATTTTCAGGTTGCTGGTGCACCAAGACGTTATCCTGGAACCAGAATGGGTGTTGAAGATGTCATTAGACAGGCTTTTACAGATGCTCGTGAGTACAAAAAGAGTTGGGATCAGTACAAAAAGCGCAAAGCCAATGGTGAAAAAGATCTTATAGAACCATCAAAAGACCTTAAACTAGAACCATTGGTTGAAGTTCTTGAAGGCAGACGGTTGGTGCATGCACATTGCTACCGTTCAGACGAAATACTGATGCTTATCCGAGTTGCCAATGAGTTTGGTTTCAAAGTAGCTACTTTTCAGCACGTCTTAGAAGGTTATAAAGTAGCAAAAGAGATAGCCGCTCATGGAGCAGGAGCTTCTACATTCTCTGACTGGTGGGCATTCAAAATTGAGGCTTATGACGCAATTCCCTACAATGCTGCACTGATGACGCGCCAAGGAGTAGTAGTCTCTATCAACTCTGACAGTCCTGAAGAATCTCGCCACTTGAATCAAGAAGCCGCAAAGACCATTAGATATGGTGGGCTATCTGATCTGGATGCCTTAAAAACAATAACTATCAATCCCGCTATTCAACTTGGTATAGCAGACCGTGTTGGCTCCAGAGAAGTTGGCAAAGATGCAGACCTGGTAATCTA
>JAEUQL010000710.1 GCA_016789295.1 Blastocatellia bacterium
TTTGAAAAACCGTGGAGTCGGATTTTACAGATAGTTCAAGCTGCTTTCCGTCAATAATAGCTTCATAACTTCTGACAGATTTTCGATCTTTATCAATTACTATTACTATCGGTGTAGTCCCTAAGATGTCAAAAATCAAGTTTTTAACTTCAACTGCTTTTACTGGATAAGCTTTTGACAGACCATATATATTAATTCCGGCTACAAGTTCTCGTGGTTGGAGTGGTTGTTGAGGGAAAGTGGGCATAGGAAGAGCTAATATCGCTTGTTCTGCTGCATCATTTTCGTAGCTACCCATATCTTTTGACTTCTTTTCTGGGACAAGTACTCGTCCAGTAGGACGCTCTTGTTTCCAGATGCCGAAAGAGATTATATCGGATAAGACGGGTTTCAGTGCAGAACCTTTGAGGGGGCCTTGTAGAGCTTTGCCGGTAGCTTGTTGCCACCAAGAACCTGTCTCTACATCACTCATAATAAAATTCTGGTTTTTGATACCGCTTAAGTTGAAACTGAGTTTACGGCCATCTAAGGTGGACTCCCAAACAAGACCGCTGCGACACAGACCACAGTAAGTAACAACTATGGGTACTCCTCCTACGTTGTCTTCTATTATGTGGTGATAGAAGATTTGCCTAACTGGATAAGCTACTGATTCACCTGCAATCTCTACAGCAATTACTAGATCTTTGTCAGACAAAAAATCTACTTTTTCGATCTTTGTATATTCGGGAAAGTGCAACGGCGAAAATGCCCATTCATAGTAGTTTTGTCTAACAAGCCAAGTTGAAGATAGAGAGAGTACAAGTGCAAGCATCAATAAAACTTTCAGATACCACGCTTTACTCTGTCGCCAAAGAAGAGTAGTTGCAGTCAGTACCAGAGCAAAAAGCATTGGTGTAAAAAGTGGTGACCAACGTCTTAGAAAAAAGGATATTTCAATATCTAGGTTTGACTGTTTTCTAAACGGGTAAGTGAGCCAGGCAGGTACAAGAAAACTGGCTACAACTATTGCTGTAGCTACAAACAGCATAAACCAGAAGACTTTGCGAACAGTTGGGTTGGTTTGAGAAGGTTCTAAATTTTCCATAATTACTTTTTGACCTTCTTTTCAGGGGCTATAACAATATAGCTCTTAGATCCTTCTAGTGACTGTGACATATCTTTCAAGTATGTGGCTTTGATAGGTCTAAATCTTTTTATTATATTTGTTACTTCTTCAAGTGAAGCTGGCTGACCTTCCTGAAATCCTATTGCCCAGTTTGGTATGTGTTTAGAACGGGATAATAACTCAGCAAGCGTCTGCAAATAACGGTCTTTTGAAGTATTAATTGCACCAAAACTTTCTTTTACTGTATGTAAAATCACCTGGCTGGGGTCTAAACCTCTAACCCAAACTTCACGCCAAAATTTCTTGCTATTTAAGAAATGGAGCATAAAGTTTGGTGTAGGTAGATTAGCATACATTAGATCGCAACTGGTTCTTACTATGAACTCTTTTGCTTCAAAGTTTGAGCAAAAATTTACCTGTTTGTTATCAATTATTCGATTGATAATTGGTATTATATCGGAAAAAACCTGTTTTACAGGGCGGTGAAATTCTGCTGTTGTATGATCAAAAGAGAGGAGATAGTCACCAACCATTATTCCAGCAAAAATAGCAAGAGATTGTCTGTGCTCATTTTTAAGTTTCTTGGAGTTTCTTTTTAGGTTTTCTAAAAATATAGTATCTTGTTGAGAAAACCATTTTAATAGTAAAGGGTTAATAATCTGGGTATCCGAATCATCTAAAAGTATCTGTACATCGGTAGGTGAGAGCTGTTCGTTGTTATTTTCTACTTTTGCCTTTGCTACCCACCAGGCCCATTGACAAACGTCATTATCTAACACACACTTATTCCAGAGTTTTAAGTACCAATCAAGCTTGGCTGAACCAGCAAATGGAATAGCAATAGACTCAAAATCTAACTGGCCAAGAACACTTGCTTCAAAGGCCATACACGAAGTTTTACTGTAAGTCTGTATCTTCAACATCTCTCTCTTCTTTCTTTTCGTTCTCTCTACTCTTTTTGAAAGTCTGGTCTGCAAAGTCCAAGGCTTGCTCATCTTCTGTTTGTGAATAACTCTGCTCGGTAGAGCTTATGAGGGCAGGCTCGCTGCTTTCTTCCCCTATCTCTATAAATTCTATTTCTTGCATCTCTTGATGAGTTGTTTCTAACTGCTGGAACTCAAACTCTTGA
>JAEUQL010000711.1 GCA_016789295.1 Blastocatellia bacterium
TCTTGAAGAACTTAGTCTGCTCAACTAGGCTTGTCACTTACGTAACAAGCCTAGCCCTTTAGGGCTAGGTAGTTGACATACTTTTGACTACTTTATATAGATTGGAAGCATTGAATAGAAGAAATGCCGTTTTATAACAAAATCTATCATCACATACTATTTATCTAGCTATAGCTCATCTATAAGATAACTTACTACAAGATAAATAGACCATCTTTTGGTTCAGTATAGAGCTTATTATTAAAATAGATTTATAATCAACAAGATGGAGTGTTATCTTCAAATAGCCTCTGTAGAAGTCTCTCTTCTTATACTGCTAAATTTAGCACACTTATTAAAGATCTTGTACAGCAATGTATGAAAAGTTTTTGTAAAAGTCAAAAGTTTTAGATATTACCAAGAATGATTGAGATTCTAGAGAATGCTTGCGCAATATGCAACCTTTTTCTTAAAATTTTGGCACATATTTTCTGTCAAAGTTTTTTCTTCACCTAAATTTCACGATGAACAACTCACAACCAAGCGTTTGCCCCACTCCGGTGTAGGTACACTGTAGTGTTGCATCTCTGGTTGTTCATCAAAAGGAGCACGAAGCAATGACAGCAGTCGATCAATTTCTGAGAAGTCCTTCTGTTCGACGGCAAGGTTTATAGCTTTTTGTGCAAGATAGTTTCGTAGAATATACTTTGGATTGACTAGCACCATTCTGGCTTTTCGCTCTGCATCTACGCTCAATTCTTTCATTAACCTGTTGCGATAGTTTATTGCCCACTGATCAAAGTCTTTCCAGTCAACAAACATATCTCTTAGGTGTTGATTTTTCGTGCCCGGACTTTCATCAAGTGTTAACTTAAAGTCACAGAGCCTTCTAAAAAAGTTTGTGTAGTCAACTTGGTTTTTATAGAGTATCGAAAGAAGCTGACCTATTAAAGACGTATCTTCTGGATGAGACTGTTCTAGACCTAGCTTTGCCCGCATTAATTCTCCATAATGCTCAGCAAATGCAGGAGCATATTCTGCAATAGCTTCCCTTATAGCTAACTGTGGAACTAGTGATAGAAAAGTTTGAGCTAAACAACCAACATTCCATGCTCCTATGTCTGGTTGGTTGCTATAGGAGTATCGACCCATGTGGTCAGAATGGTTTGGTACAAAATCTGGATCAAAGTCATCGATAAAACCGAATGGGCCATAGTCTATGGTTATACCAAGTATGGACATGTTGTCCGTGTTCATTACCCCGTGCGCAAAGCCTACTGCCTGCCATTTTGCTATCAGACGAGCCGTAGACCTAGTAACTTCGACCAGAAATTGAATGAAACGATCCCTACGCCCAGATAAATGGCTAAAATGTTTACCTATGATGTAGTCTGCAAGAATCTTTATCTGCTCGTACTGACTTCTGTAGTAGAAAAGCTCAAAAGATCCAAACCTCACATGACTGGGTGAAAGACGCAACATCATAGCCGCACTCTCTACTACCTCACGATATACCGGTTCATTACTGCCCACAATGCAGAGTGCACGTGTTGTTGGAATAGAGAGCGCGTGCATAGCTTCACTGCAGAGATACTCACGAATGGTCGAGCGCAGAACTGCTCTTCCATCACCCATGCGCGAATATGGAGTCTTACCAGAACCTTTCAGGTGCAGATCCCAACTTTCACCTCTACTGTTTCTCACCTCACCCAGCAGAATGGCTCTGCCATCTCCAAGCTGTGGAACATAGGTACCGAACTGATGCCCTGCATAGACCATACTGACTGGTTCTGAACCGGGTAGGAGCTTTCTACCACTGAAATAGAATATAAAATCAGGATTTTTAACCTCTTCTGGATCTAGGTCTATTAGACGTGCGGCTTCGCTGTTGAAGTTCACAAGATATGGCTCTCTCAAGGACGTAGGCTGAACCTTGATGTGAAAGCTTGTAGATAGACGGCTGTAGCTGTTTCTAAATCTCAGGTCTGTCAGTCTTCTCATGCTCCAATTTTAATCAACTCAAGGAGAAATCCTATAAAAGTTTGGAGAAAAATTAGTAGTTTCTAGCTGGTTTAGAAATTTTTCAAGTCTTTAGCTAAACTGTTGGTCGATTTTAGCAGATAATATCAAAGTCTATTAAGAACATAGACATATTCTTGAAAAATCGATCTCTTCTCTAAACCACTTCTTCTGACAAGATTTCAAGGTAGTTTGTCAAACAACAGAGTAATAAAAGCCTACCATATT
>JAEUQL010000712.1 GCA_016789295.1 Blastocatellia bacterium
TCCCCTGGACGAAAATGCTTTACTCCTTTACCTACTTCTACTACCTTTCCAGAGATATCTGTTCCAAGAATGACCGGGAATCTAGGTGTTAGAAAACGAAAGACATACCGACCTTCACGCATCAGCCAGTCACGTGGATTTACAGCAGCAGCATACACTTGCACAACTACTTGCCCAAACCTTGGCTTTGGATTAGGTCTTTCTCCATACTCTACTACTTCGTTTCCACCATATCGATGAATGTAGACTGCTTTCACGGTTTATCTTTTTCAGTACTGGTTTCTGGTTTGTAAAGCTCGGTTTTGAGTAGATCATCAGTAATAGTTAAATGAAGTACTGGATAAGCCTCCTCAATAGTATCGTATATCATTCCAAAGCCTTTTGGATCTCTATCAAATCCTATCTTTAAGCATGAAATTTGTGATTCTCTGTCTGGCCACAATGTGTAGGCTATCCAAATTCCTTCATCAGTTTTGTGGAGTCTAGCACCAAAACTCTTGCACTGTTTGTAGATGGTTTCTGTAATATGTCTCCAGCCTTGCCGAAACAATTCTTCTTTACCTTCTTCTAATCTCCAGGTGTAGACAACAACATACATCTAGTTTCTTTCCTCCAGTTTATTGCGTGCTATGCGGACTAACTGTTCTGCTTCTGATGAGCTGTCGGCTAAAGCTGTCAGGTGACCCATTTTACGACCTCGACGGGCTTCAAGCTTTCCATAAACGTGTACCTTGACATTCGGAAAGCGATAGGCTGCCATCCAGTTTGGCTCACCAGCTTGCCATATCTCTCCAAGCAAGTTAGCCATAGCTGCAGGTTTAAGTAGTTCTGTTGATCCAAGTGGCAAGCCACACACTGCACGTAATTGTTGCTCAAATTGGCTTGTTAGACAAGCATCAAATGTAAAATGTCCAGAATTGTGTGGACGTGGTGCTAACTCGTTTATTAACAACTTTCCTTGTTTTGTAACAAAAAATTCAACACACATAACTCCAACAACATCAATTGTTTCAAGGAGGCTGCAAGATATATCTATCGCTTGTTTAATGATTTCTGGTGCAAGAGTTGCTGGTGATACAGATACATCAAGTATATGATTGTGGTGTTCGTTTTTGATTACCCCATAATGTGCAAAATCACCATAGAGACTTCTTGCCGCAACTACTGAAACTTCACATTCAAAATCTATAAATGCTTCAAGTACTGCCTCTTGTCCTCCCAATGTCTCATAAGCTATCACTATATCTTCTTTTACTCTTATCTTTGATTGTCCTTTACCATCATAACCAAAGCCAGCAGTTTTAAGCACTGAAGGATACCCTATCTCTTCAACTGCCCTTTGTAGATCTTCTATAGAACAGATGTGTCTGTACGGAACTACTGGAAAGCCAGCTTTTGACAAAAATTTTTTCTCTCTCAACCGGTGCTGTGTTGTGTGTAGTACCATCCCGCTTGGTCTTACAGGAGCATATTGAGAAGCTGCTTCTACTGTAGCAGTAGGTACATTCTCAAATTCGAATGTAACGATACTTACACCTTTGGCAAAACTACTCACTGCTTCAAGATCATCATATGAAGCATTATATTCATAGTCAGATACTTGTCCTGTTGGAGTGTCTGAATCTGGTGAGAATGTATGTACACGATAACCCATTCTGCGAGCAGCTATAGCAAACATTCTTCCCAATTGGCCACTTCCAAGAACTCCTATAGTCGCTCCCGGTAGGATCGTTCTATTCACAAAAGGTTCCCTTTCAAATCTTTTCCTTTGAGTACTTCTTCAGTCTGTTTTTGGCGAAATAGATTCAGTTGAGTTCGGAGATCGGGACGATTATTAGCCAAAATAGCTATAGCTAGCAAGGCTGCATTCTTTGCTCCTGCTTGACCAATTGCAAGCGTTCCAACTGGAATACCTGCAGGCATTTGTACTATCGAAAGCAAGGAATCCATCCCCTTTAGGACTTTACTCTCTATTGGTACTCCTAACACAGGAACTACTGTGTTAGCTGCTACCATCCCAGGTAGATGTGCTGCTCCACCAGCACCAGCAATAATGGCTTCGATGCCACGTTTCTCTGCAGAATGCGCAAATTCTGTCAACCATACTGGTGTACGATGAGCCGAAACAACTAGGCATTCGTGTTCTATACCAAAACCGTTGAGAGTTTCGGAAGCGTGTTTCATCGTCTCCCAATCTGAACGACTGCCCATAATCACGGAAACA
>JAEUQL010000713.1 GCA_016789295.1 Blastocatellia bacterium
AACCCTGCCAATGTTTTTACTCCTACAGGCTCAGGAAGCAGTTCCGGATATTTATCAAAATCTTCTAGCATTACATCTAACTGATTGTCTCGTTTGAAAGCCGACATTGCCACACCTATAAAGTATGGATGTGAAACCCAGCAACCGTCATGACCCATCTCTGCTTCAAATTCTTTGTCTTGACGGACTTTCCCAGTCTGCTCTCTGCGAAGTTCGGCAGTTTTTCCAGGCGTGAAAGCTGCCATACCTCCCATCGCAAAAGCTCCACGGCTATGACAGATCTTGATCAGACGCATTGCATAGTTTTTCATCCAAGGTCTGTTTAGACCTATGGTCGCACGGTCAGCCATAACTCTGTCTTTGTGGTTTCTGAGAACTTTGATGTCGCTAAATATCTTGTCCCATCTTCCAACATTGAGGCCGGCAGCAAAGCTCCTAATCTCGTAAAGTATCTCTTCCATCTGGAATGCTGCTGGAAGCGTTTCCATCAAAAAGGTGGCTCTTAAAATATCTTTTGGCAGGGTTAAAAGTTCAAGAGTGGAGGTAAAAAGCTGATTCCACCACCTTGCTTCCAAGTAGGCTTCACACTTTGGAACATAGTATTTAGCTGTTCTATGTTTTGCTGCCTGTTTTCCTGCTGTGTGATAGGCACTCAATGCAAAGTCGAGAAGACCTCCAGAAACTGTCTCACCATCTACCCGCAAGTTTGATTCATCCAGATGTAGACCTCTCACTCTTGTCATAATTACTGGCATATCATCTGGGTTTATTGTGTAGACTTTTTCTGGCTGTCCATCGGCTGCGGGTTGCAGATAAGAGAGTGTTCCATCTACAGCCCCTATTAAGTTATGTAATCCCTGAACTACATTTGTCCAAGATGGTTTCATCGAGTCTTCAAAGTCGAGCATTGCTGTGTCTGCTCTGTCGCCGTCAGAGTTTCGACTCAGCATATTTATAACCATCTTTGTGTTATTGACAGGACCTGTTATCTCGACACGCCGGCGAAGCAGGTCTTTGGGAATGGGGGCTACTTTCCAGTTTCCACTTGCCGCTTCGGAATCCTTTGGTAAATAGGTAGGAACCTCGCCACTGTCATAACGCACTTGCCGCTCTCTGCGTTCTGCAAGCAACTTTTGACGTACAGGCTCAAGCTCACGGTGAAGTGTTGCAACTAGTTTTACAGCTTCTGGTGTCAAAAGCTGCTCTGATGAAACGTCAAAAGCTTTCTTGTTTATTGTTACTCCACTGCCAATATCCAACCACTCTAGAACTACTTCTTCAGACTGTGTCAAAGTTGTCATAGCAGATCCTCTTTGATAGATTAATCTTTCTCAGGTAAGACAGAATAAAGATATACTACTGTCGAAGTTAATCGTCAAGCGAAATTTCGCTAAATATAAAAATTCTTGAAATGGCATTTTTTCTCTGGGAGCAGAAATGGAACTGAATGCAGATAAGTTGAATTTCATTTTAGGTGTAAAAGTAAAGAATCATCGTCAAGCTAAAGGTTTATCTCTCAAAGACTTATCAGAAAAGACAGGGTTATCTATCTCTTATCTGAGTGAGATAGAAAAGGGCAAAAAATACCCAAAGCTAGAGAAATTGATATTGTTAGCTGAAAGTTTGGGGGTCTCTTTCGACGATCTTGTATCGATGAAGATCGACGAAACGCTCGACCCGCTCAAAGAGATACTTGATTCGGAGTTTGTACAAGGCTTTCCATTTCATATATTTGGTATTCAACCAAAAGAGATAATACATATTGTTTTGGAAAGTCCTGACAAAGCGCGTGCTTTGGTAAGAACTTTTTTGGAAATAAGTAGGATCTATGAAGTTCGTGTAGAGCACTTTCTCTTTGCTGCTCTCAGATCGTTTCAACAGCAACACATGAACTATTTTGAAGAGCTAGAAGAAGCTTCACTTAAGTTTAGAAAAGAGAATAGCTTGAGTGAACAAGTAAATATAACACTTGAACAACTACAAATTATCCTAAAAGATAAATTTAGTTATGAAATAGACGAAACTACACTCGACAGTTATCCAGAACTTCAAGGCTTGAGGTCGATCTGGATTAAAGGTTCTCGGCCAAAACTGCTTATCAATCGACGTTTGATGAACTCACAGAAAGCTTTCATTATAGCCCGCGAGATAGGCTACTGTTATCTCAAGCTCAAAGAGAGGGCTATTACTTCATCCTGGATAAGAGTTGAGTCATTTGAC
>JAEUQL010000714.1 GCA_016789295.1 Blastocatellia bacterium
TCCTTACAACTTCCCTCTGGCTTATGCTCTTGATAGTCTAGCTTTAATCTACAGTGCCAAACGGCAAGCTGAGAAAGCCGAACCGTTATACGTTAGAGCTTTAGAGATATTTGAGAAAATTCTTGGCTATTCTAACGCTCAAACACTCTCTACCCTTAATAATCTGGCAGCACTTTACAAAGATAAAAGTGACTATGAAAAGGCTGAAACCTTATACAAGAAAGTTTTAACTACCTACGAAAAGACGTTGCCTCCTTCTCATCCGCAAACAGCTATGGTTCTAAACGATCTTGGAATTTTGTATCTCGAAAAAGGTAACTATAAAGAGTCTGAAATTTTTCTACAGAGAGGTTTAGAGGCAAGTAAAAAGAAGGGTGAAATGTCTATAGATATGGCTAGGGCTGTCAACACATTGGCATCTCTCTATGTTTATAGAGGTGAATATGAGAAAGCTGAGCCTATGTTCAAACAGGCTTTGGAGATATACAGAAAAATATTGGGCGATTCTCATGCACAAATATCTATACTACTAGCAAATTTGGGTCAGGTTTATACTGAGTTAGGTGATTATAAAAAAGGAGAAGATTTACTACAAAAATCTTTAGATATTGCTAAAAAGAGTTTAGGTGAAAATCATCCAAGAGTAGCAAAAAGTTTTAATCAACTAGCTGCTGTATATATTACAAAAGGAGATTATCGACGTGGTGAAAATCTACTGAAAAAGTCTATAGAAATCTATCAGAAAACTTTAGGAACTTCACATATAGAAAGTACAAATGCTATCAATAATTTAGCTGCTCTTTATAAAACAAAAGGTGAATATGATAAGGCAGAAGCCCTACAAAATAGGAATTTGCAGATAAACAAAAAAGTTTTTGGTGATTCTAGTATTCAAGTTGCACAGTCTTTGCACAATATGGCTAGGCTTTATATAGCCAAAAAAGAGTATAAAAAAGCCGAGTTATTATACAAAAAGTCTTTAGAAATGTATGAAAAAGTTGTGGGTGCATCTCACCCTGACACTGCTTCTTCGCTAGCTAATTTGGGTGCACTTTACAGGCTTGTAGAAAGATACGACGAAGCCGAGATCAGTTTGAAGAAATCTCTAGAAATATATGAGAACGTATTGGGTGCATCTCATCCACAAGTCTCTACAGCACTTAACAATTTAGGATTGATTTATATTAGTAAAGAAGAATACCTCAAGGCAGAGCCTTTACTTCAAAGGGCTGTGGAAATAGCAAGAAATAGCGTGGGTAGTTCACACCCTCTACTTATTACAGGACTAAGAAATATGTCTCTGCTTAGTGAATACAAAGGGAAAATTGAAGAGGCCATAGAGTACCAGACCGAAACAAACAAAAGCAGAGAACAATTCTTAGTAAGAAATCTGACAGCAGGTTCAGAAAGACAGAAGTTAACATTTTTAAATCTCTCAGAAAATGATTTTCATCGCACATTGTCACTTCACAGAGAAGCACCAAAAAACAAGCAAGCGCTATTAGCATCGCTGACAGTGGTTCTGCAACGGAAAGGACGGGCACTGGATGCAATGGCACAGAACATAGAGACACTGCGTACAAGAGCAGCAGAGGGAGATAGAGAACTGCTCGACGAGCTTTCAAATAAACGGTCTGAACTCTCTGTGGCTACCCTAAAAGGAATAGGAAAGGAAAATGTAGAAGGATACAAAGAGAGACTAAATAAGTTAGAAAAAGATGTAGAAGAGTTAGAGGAAAAAGTAGGCCAGAGAGTAGCCGAGTTTAAACTTCAAGCTCAACCAATAACACTGGAAGTAGTACAAAAAGCAATTCCAGAAGATACTGTATTGATAGAGTTTGCGGCATACAAAGTTTTGAATACAAAGACAAAGGAGAATGAAAGGAGTCGATATGTAGTCTACACATTGGAGAGAAACGGGATGCCAAAGTGGGTGGATTTGGGAGAAACAGAAACCATAGACAATGCTGTTTACAAGTTGAGGACAGCACTACGCAACAGAAAGAGCTTAGCAGCAACAGATATTATTCCAGCAGCCAAGAGAGTAGATAGACTTGTAATGAAGCCTGTAAGAAAACTATTGGCAGGAAGTAGAAAGCGTCTCGTGATTTCTCCAGACGGAGCACTCAATGTGTTGCCATTTGCAGCACTTATAGATGAGACAGGGAAATATCTGATAGAAAAATATAAGTTGAGTTATTTAACAAGCGG
>JAEUQL010000715.1 GCA_016789295.1 Blastocatellia bacterium
AAGATTCTATAGGGTGTTATGCTAAATATCTACCTCTGTTCTGCACAATAGAAGAGGAAAGTGAGTTTTGGTCTTTTCTTCAAAAAGTAGAGTTAGAAATAGAAAGACTTTTAGAGTGGCAGGACTATTTTGAGTATACAGACAATAAAACTGAAATCAGTTTTGAATTTAACCAAATTCCTTCTTTAGCTTCAAATAACCAAACTTCATTTAACATTTATAGATTGGAGCCTTTCAGAGAGAGTTTTAAGTTAAGGCTTTTTGCTACTGAAACAGAAGATAAGCTATTGATTAGGTTAGATTATGACAGTTCAAAATTTACTTCAGAAGCTATAGAGATACTTTTAGAAGAGTTTGATACACTTTTAGCTAGGCTCGCGCTCAGACCAAAGGATAATCTGAGAAAAGTTGACTTTTTGGGTGAGAAAGAACGCAAAAAACTACTACTAGACTTTAACAGTACAAGTGTAGACTATGACTGTGAACAGCTTGTAGACATTTTGATAGAAGAGCAGGCAAAATTGGCTCCAGACAAAATAGCTGTTGTTTTTGAGGATCAAAAGCTTACTTACAGAGAGTTGAATGAAAAGGCGGAAGATATAGCTTTTTTATTAGAAGGTTTAGGTGTTAGAAATAATCTGTTAGTAGGAGTTTATGCAGAAAGGTCTCCAGAAATAGTAACTGCTATTTTGGCAATACTAAAAGCTGGTGGTGGGTATGTTCCTCTCAACACTGCCTATCCAAAAGATAGGCTTTCTTTCATCCTTGAAGACTCAGGTGTCAAAATTGTTCTAACACAGAAGAAACTTCTTGCAGACTTACCAGAAAGTCAAATCCAATACATATGCTTGGACTCAAATATTTCTAAAAGAACTCGTGACACAGTTATCAAAAGAGGTTCTGAAGATATAGCTTACGTTATATACACCTCTGGATCTACAGGTCAACCAAAAGGTGTGATGGTAACACACAGAAATCTAGTACATTCAACAAAGGCTAGGTTTTCATACTATAAAGAGCCTATTATAAACTTTCTTCTGGTTTCTCCTTTTGCTTTTGACAGTTCTGTAGCTGGACTTTTCTGGACACTGTGTCAAGGAGCTACTCTGACTATACCATCAGAAAAGTTTCAGCAGGACATGGAAAGATTTATTCTACTTTTCACACAAAATAGCATATCTCACATGCTCTGCTTACCATCTCTTTACAGTGCAATAATGGAAATTAGTTCTCCAAGACAACTAATGACACTTAAAACTATAATAGTTGCAGGAGAAGCTTGTCCAAAACGTCTTGTTGAAAGGCATTTAGAACTTTTTCCAGAAATAGATCTTTTTAATGAATACGGGCCTACTGAAGCTACTGTTTGGAGCACAGTATATAAATGTAGTGATGAAGACATGTTCCAAATTCCAATAGGTGCTCCAATACCAAATGTCAAAGTTTATGTTCTAGATTCTGATAGAGAGCTACTTCCTCTAGGAATGGCAGGAGAGCTTTGTATTGGTGGAAAAGGTGTTGCAAAAGGTTACTTAAATCGAGAACTACTTACACAAGAAAAATTTATTCCTGACCCGTTTAGTAATCAACTTAGTGATAAGATTTATAAAACAGGGGACCTAGTTAAGTTTCGTCTTGATGGAAATATAGACTTTCTGGGTAGGGTGGACAATCAGGTCAAAATTCGCGGTTTTAGAATAGAGCTAGAAGAGATAGAGGAAGCGATAAAAGAGCATGCTGCTGTTGAACAAACTTGTGTAGTTGTTAAGGAAGATGAGTCTTCAGAAAAAAGCTTAGTAGCTTTTATTAGTCCAAGTAATCAAAATGCATTCACTGTTGGGCAAGTTATTACTCTTGAGAAAGAGAAAGTTAAAATCAGATACTTACCAAATGATCTACCCATCATAGAACAGAACAGATCAGAAACAGATTTCCTCTACAAGACTATATTTGAAGAAAAAGACTACTTGAAACACGGGATAGAGATTAGAGATGGGGATACTATATTTGACATTGGTGCAAATATAGGAATGTTTACAATATTTGCTAATCAGCAAGCAGAAAATATAAAGATTTTTGCATTTGAACCTATTCCAGCCATATTTGAAGTCTTAAGACTAAATTCTCAGCTTTACTCACCAAACATTAAGCCGTTAAATTTGGGGGTTTCCAAAAGTATTGATAGCACAACTTTTACTTATTATCCA
>JAEUQL010000716.1 GCA_016789295.1 Blastocatellia bacterium
AAGGACAATCTTTTAACCAAGGAGTAAGTTCTGTCTTAAACTGAGAATAGGATTGGTCTATAGGGATATTTTCTCCTGTTAAGGACAGTGAATGATTGCGGAATTTACGAAAATACTCATCTTCCTCGCATTTAGAGTTATAAACAAACCTTGCACAACCCATCCATTTAGATAAAACAAGCTTTTGTTCGCTGCTAGGGTATGCTTGAAATTTGACTCCGCAAAGTGATATAACTATCTCTTTTTACTATTAGTTAAGGATATTTATTTTAACTTGTTCTCTTTCTCTTGTCTATATATTTTAATTTATTTTTGGTTATTTATCGCCTTACGGCGATTGCAAGCTTAACTCGGCTCTAAAGAAGCCGAGACTACGCAATCCTAAAAAAGTTCAACCAAGTAGTAAAAGTAAATAGTCGATTTTATAGCAGAGAAAAAACCAGAACAGCCTTTTCTCTACTTCTATCCAACCTGCTCTATCCAACCTCCACCGACAACCGAATCACCATCGTAGAAGACTACCGCTTGACCAGGAGTGATAGCTCGCTGCGGTTCGTCAAATTCTACACGCACTTTCTCTTCATCAAGGGGAATGACACGTGCTGGAGCCTCACGGTGCCTGTAGCGAATTCTTGCTAGAGTCTCAAAACTTTCTGTTGGCTTATCTATTGCTATCCAATTTGTCCGTGATGCAATAAAACTTATACCGGGTAAATGCTCTTTACTTCCTACTACTACCCGGTTCTTCTCTGCATCAATACTCACAACATAGAGCGGCTCAGACCAAGAAACCCCAAGCCCACGCCGTTGCCCAATGGTGTAGTTGTGTATACCTTCGTGTTGACCTAATACCTCACCATTTGTATGTACTATCTCTCCTGAAGATTTTGCACGACGTAGCTTCAGTTGGTGTAGTAACTGACTGGAACCAACTCCTGCAACCATAGCATTTGCCTGCTGCGGCTCTTCTTGTAAATAACGCTCAATGAACTTTGCATAGTCACCATCTGGTACAAAACAGATCTCTTGACTTTCCCCTTTCTCTGCTACAAGTAAGCCACTCTCACGAGCAATTCGACGAGCATCTTCTTTCGTCATCTCACCAAGAGGAAAAAGTGCTCGCGAAAGCTGATCTTGAGTAAGCTCAAAAAGGAAATAAGATTGATCCTTTCGTAAGTCAAGCCCTTTACGTAGCAGATAACGGTTGCTTTCCTGACAGTACTCAACTCGTGCATAATGACCCGTCGCAATCTTGTCTGCACCTGCCGCTTCTGCAAGCTCAACAAGCTTTGCAAATTTCAGATGACTGTTGCAGGCTACACAAGGGCTGGGTGTATACCCACTCAGATAGGCATTAACAAAAGGTGCAACAACATTATTCTCAAACTCTTCTTCAAGATTGATCACATAAAAAGGAAATCCTAAATGTGCAGCAACAGTACGAGCATCATAGATGTCGTCTAAAGAACAACAGCGCGATGGTAAAGGCTCACCATCTGAACTAGTATTTATCCGACGTTGGTTCCAAAGCTGCATCGACAGCCCCACAATCTCCAAACCCTGCCGCTTCAAGATGGCAGCAACGGTTGAGCTATCTACGCCACCACTCATCGCCACTGCAATTCTCATGCATACTCCCCACAAAGACTAAAAATACAAATGCTGATACTGAATTAGAGACTAGAAAATTTCAATAGTTCAAAGCAGGTGTGTAGCAGAGGTTTACAAAACAATAGTAGGAGGAAAAGTGCCCCACGTGGTAGGGCACTTTATCTATTAAATTAAAACTGAAAACGCACAGCTAGCTGTAAGGCTCTAGGACCACCTGTACCAAAAACTCCACCCGCAGTTTGGAGTTTAGCACCAAAGTTCGAAGATCGTAAGAAACCTGGATCATTCCTATCACCACTATCTCTTACAATCACATTATCTAAACCATGGAAGCTAAGAACATCTATGTTACGAATATTAGTCTTGTTGAATATGTTAAAAACTTCAACAATACCTTGTAGAGTCGCTTTCTCGCCTATTTTGAAGTTCTTAGCTAAGCGCAGATCCATCGAAACAAAGTTATTTCCAAACTTTATATCATCTCTAACAAATGGGATTGGTTCATCAAGGCCAACATTTATCTGCCTTATAAATTCATTCAGTTCTGCACCTGTATCAAACTGCCTTGCTCCAGCTCCACGTTGAGCAAACGGTA
>JAEUQL010000717.1 GCA_016789295.1 Blastocatellia bacterium
CCATCATCCACCCTACCAACGGGCCTGCACGTTTTTATAACCGGATTGGGCTCGGTTTTTTTACATGTTGAAACCATAAAAAAAAACAGTAAACCACTAAAAATAATCAAAATCCCTAACGCAATTATTATAATTTTTGATGAACCTTGCGACACTTTCTACACCTCGTTTAATATGAAAGCAGTTTGAGTCCCATACTCAGTAGGGTATACAACAACAACCCGCTTAACGGCTAAATAGTAGCTGAAAATAGGACTTCTATGTTATATTGCACGCTCGATCTATAGGAGAAATCCAATGGTAGAAAAGACAAAACTCAAATGGCTGCGTAAAGAGTTCAGTTCTTCTGAAGAATTAGAATTTTATCTTACCCAGCTAAAGCATCAGGATAAACTGAAGTCCGATATTATCTCTTTGCTTGAGCGATTTCAACACTTGCTCTTCGCCAGCTATGAGCCAGACTTTCTAACAATTACCTATAATGGTCAATGGGATGTCACATTTGGGCCTGTCGCAAGTGAAACTTTTATTGTTGAACCGCAGACTAGGAAAGAGAAGATAAGAAAAGCGGGCTTTAAAAGCGAGAGTGACACACTATCTTTTTCAAGTTCTGAGAAGACAAAAGTAAAAGATGAAAAAGCAGAGACCGAGCTTACTCTCAATCAGGTCATCAGTGCTAGAGTTACACTCAAAACATTACTAGATACAGGAATGATTGCCACTGGAGAGAAACTACGCTATAAAAATAGGCCAGGATTGTTTGCTATCATTACACGTGAAGGAAGAGTTAAAGTTGGTAAAGAAGAGTTTCAAAGTCTATCGGCTGCTGCCACCAGCGTTGCCTCTTCTGGAAGAAGGGATGGTTGGCTGTGCTGGCTGTTTCAAGATCAAGATGCAGAGTGGAAACCTATAGACCTACTTCGTAAACGTTGGAGGGAGAAGTTACTTCACAGATGAAGACAATCCTTGTAGTTGAAGATGATGAGCTTCTGAGATCAATACTTGTGCTTGCACTCAGCTCAAAATACACTACTTTTGAAGCTTCTAACGGAGAAGATGCCCTTGCGCTCTATCAAGAACATACTCCAGACTTTGTTGTCACTGACTTACAAATGCCAGGAATGAATGGGCGAGAACTGGTAAAACGCCTCAGAAGTATCTCCAGTAGCGTAGTAATAATTGTTGTTTCAGTCTATTTCGACAGCTCGGAGACAGAAACAGAGCTACTTAAACTGGGTGCCAATCTATGCATTTCCAAACCGTGTGATTTAAACACCCTTGAATCTGCAATTTCTACACTGTCACAACTAGACTAGTGATGGCTCAAACTGCCAAAGCTCTTGGGGTTTCACGCTCTACACTGAAAAGAAAATTAAAAGTGTTTAATGATATGAGTGAGTAAAGGTTTCTAGAGGATGAAGCTTTTTACAAAAATGGGTAGGAACTTTTCCTACCCGTTGTCTGTTTGGACTATGAAAAATCAGTCTTGTTTATCTTTCGGCTTCCTTATCAGGTAGGAAGGCTGCTTCTCATTATCACGATCACGCGGCCTTTCTTGACGAGGTGGATCGTTGCGTGGAGGCGGTGGAGGCGGTGGAGGATCTCGCCTCTGCTCATTGCGTTGACGATCCTCGCTCTTCTTCTGAAAATCAGGACTTTCTAATGCAAATATATCTGCTGAAAAAAGAAGTGTTATGAGAGCTGTTATTAAGGTTCTTACTATAGTCTTTTTCATAGCTGCCTCATCTGTTGATCGATGTTATAGAGACTTTTTTGATGCACACCTTTAGACAACTGTTGTGCCAGAAAGTCTGGAAAAGACAGATAAAGCTTATCTCTTTCTTTATTAAGAGCTTAGATAGCTTTGTGACTTTTGTTGCTCTAAGGTTGTCAACCAAATTGTAAAAACTGCTACCCGATTACGTGTACTAGCTAGCTTTTTGGAGCTGGAATTTTCCAAACAACTTCCCTTTGGAAAATTCCAAACTTCAGAAAAGCTGTCTAAAAACTCTACTACATTCCAATAGATCTATATCTGATTTCGCTCATAAAGAAGTCAAAGATAGTAAGGTTCTCATGAGATCTATCATAGCCAACAAGTTCAATATAGCTACGACCCTTTATAGGCTTTCCCTGAAAAACCCCTTCTACTGTAGAAGCTCCTTCCCAGTAGATTATCATTGTCGAGCCTCGTGTGTCGAGT
>JAEUQL010000718.1 GCA_016789295.1 Blastocatellia bacterium
GTATCGCATCGATCTATTTCTGAGGCTAAAAAATCAAAGAGGTATTCATCTATAGGAGTTTTGCCAAATAACTCTGCCCACTCTTTTAACGCTGTTTCTTCATCCCATCCTTTTTTATAAACTTTTGCCTTTTTCACTTCACACTCGTCATGAGTCAATTTAAGCTGTCTTAGAATATGTTTAGCTGTTAGGTATTCACTGAAACTTTTGTGGGTAAATTCAAAAGTCTTATCATCTTTTGAATTTCGAGAGTCTGATTCTCTGATGTAGAAAGCTGTTAGCAGATTGGTCAAGTCTGATTTTTTTGTCTGTTCTTGAAATTGCTCAAATATATGGTCTATACCACTTTTCTTGCAGTTTTTCTTTATCTCTTCTTCTGAAGTTTTACGACCATCTCCATGCCAAGCCGATATGGCTACCTTCTCAAAGAAAAGATGAAAATCGTCAAACTCTAAACTTCTTGCCCCTGGATGGAGCCTTTTTTCCCAATCACGATCATAGACACTTTTAAATAGATCTTCATATATTTCGTTGATGTTAGAATTTTTGGAAAAATCTATTTCTCCACGTTCAAAACTTAGTGAAACAAGGTAGTTGAGAAGTGGTTGTGCGGTAACTTCGCCCAACTTTCCTTCTTTTAATTTTTCGGGTATTCCATCATAGATTTTTCCTTTTAACTCACCAAATTTACGCCACCAGTCATCTCTATAGTCTTTTTTTAATAAATTTTCTGGGTCATTGTAATTAGTTTGGTTAGGTTCATAGTAGGGTATTAGATGGAGAATCTGATTTTGCTGCCGAAACTCCATTATATTTGTCTGAATAACCAGATCACGACTAGTAATGAGGATCTTGATAGGTATTTCTTTACTATATGCACTATCTACTTTCTTACGTACCTCACTAATAAAACCCCTTGCAATTTCTGCGCCAACTTTTCCAGATAGTGCAAGTTCATCAAGCCCATCAAATATGATTAGCAGACCTTTTTCAGGATCTTTTAAGTCGATGGGATTATTTAGGCCATACGCAGCAACAAAATTTCCAACAGCATCACTCAGGTCTTCAGTAAAAGTGAAGCGATGTAGAGGGATAAGCACGACTTTGCGCCTATCCTGTAGATCTCTGTTTGCTGCAAAAACTTTTGCAAAAGATGATTTGCCAGAACCTGGTCCACCACAGAGAACTTTTATAGCCTCTCTTTGATCATTAGTTTCTAGCCAAGCAAGTAACTTTTTTTCAAGATCTACAACCTTCTTTTTCGGAGGATCTGCGGGATTAGTAGCTTTTTGCTGTCTATGTCTGCTCTCTGAATGGTTTTGTGGTGGATAAAAAGCTCTTAAAGGTTGGTATATCTGTTTTAGCCCAAAGTTTTCATCAAAGACCTTTTTGCTAACCTCTTTTTGTAGTGTTGCATAGTATTTTCTCCAGGCTTGCTCGCGTTCTGCAGCTTTGGTGAAAGGAGTTTCAAGCTGTTTCAATACTTCATATTCACTGGACCTATTCTGCCACTCAATGTTTAAGGCAAAGACGAAATATGCTGGAAGTCTATCACTAATGGCTTCTGCATTGTAACTAGACAGACCAGCTTTCTCTAGCCATTCAGTTAACTTTTCTTTTACCGATTCAAGGAGAGAAAGTCTTTCTGGGTGGTTAAAAAAGTCGAGATCGATAGAAGTTTCTAAAGAATCGAGATAAGTGTCTGCTTCTTCTGCAAACTGCTCCAGTGTAGGTGTTAGTTCTTCAAGTTTCTGTAGTTTGAACTGGCTTGTTGTTTCAATAACAAGCTCGTGTAGTGCTAGAGCAAGGGATCTCGATATAAGCAACCAAGCTACTTCTTCTTTCTTTGGATCTTTGAAGCTAAAAGAAAATAGTAGATCAACAGCAGACTGTGCCAAGCCAACAAAACTGCTTGGAGAGGGTACTAAGGATGAAGATACTGTGTTTATTGCAACTTTTAGTAGAGATTTGAAAAAGTCGCCTTTTTTTAGTTTAAGAGATCTCTCCCAAAAAGATTTAGGTCTAGATAGTACAACTTCATTGCTTGATTTCATTAGCCCTCACTGTAGCTATTAAACTATTGCGATTTTGATAGAACCTTGTAACAGCAGAGATTATCATCTCTATACACTTAAAGATCAATGGAAATATAAGTTTTAGGTAGGCTAAGGTTGTAGGATATTTGCAGGCTAGTTTCTG
>JAEUQL010000719.1 GCA_016789295.1 Blastocatellia bacterium
TCTTGAACAGAGTTGTTTTTCTACTCTAGTTATCGAGTAGCTCTGTTACTGAAAGCTCAGGTGCTGCCTTGCTATTTTCAAAAGCTAGTAGACCGATCTTTTCATAGTGAGACCGAATCCGGTTGCTGAGTAGACCTATGCGCTTGAGGTTTGGAATAATACGCTTAAACATAGTTTTGCGAAACGAATTCATCATCTTTGATTTTAGAACAAGCTTATCCCAGGCAGCACGACTAAGATGATGGGCGTAAAATTCGTCATAAAGCTCGTGCATCAGAAAACGGTTTCGTAGTAACAGAGACATCTCAAAAGCCCAATCTTCACGGTTGCGCCGCTCTTTTTCTGAAAGTTCTGTCGTATAAAACTGTTGCAGTGCCAAAACTCCGTAGTGAACGTGTCGTGCTTCATCAGTAATAACATATCGCAGAAGCTCTTTCAGTAATGGCTCACCACTTATTTGGCGGATAGTTCCAAAAGCTCCAAGTGCTAGTCCTTCTATCATTATTTGCATTCCTAAAAACTTTACATCCCACCTGGAATCACTCATCAGCGCATCTATAACAACATAGAGGTTGTCATTTATCTCATAGAGTTTTTCGAGTTTTTTTGTAAGGTAGGTATGGAAAACCTCTACGTGACGACCTTCATCAACTACTTGTGTACTACCATAAAGCTTTGCATCTAACCAAGGAACTGATTGTGTAGTCTGGGCAGCCGCAAAAAGTGCTCCTTGCTCTCCGTGTAAGAATTGGCTCAGAAGCCAACTTAGCAATAAGCGTATCTGTGCAGCTCGCTCTTCAAACGTCAGTTTTGACCATATAGGAAGAGTTGATGCTGGATGAAACTCTTCGATAAGCAACGGTTTGCTTGGGTCAAAAAAGTCTACCTCCTGTAACCAATCGATGTCTGTAGTTGCATTCCACTGTGAAATTTTTGCTATTTCTGTGAGACGCTTCATCTCTGGATGTTCGCGCTTGTAGTGCCAATCAAAATGGGCTGGGCTGTTTAGCTTTATATCCGTTGCACTTTCACTCTTGCCGCGTTGTTGAATAAGCCCTCGATAGGCAGGCCCAAGCAGTGATATAAGTACACGCAAGTTGCCACTAGCTGTTGCATCTAGTAAAAGGGTTCTATTGTCAAGGAGTTTGTTAAAAGCTGCATTGATTGTGTTGACAGATATTTTTGGACGCATACTGTTCCTCGTCTGCTCTAGTTCTTCTTTGAGCTTCTGATTCTTCAAGTTTCTGGTTCTGGAACTTTAAGCACTCCAAATGCTATAAAATTCCAAAATGCTTCTGCAATTTCGTCAGGTGTGTATTTACTGTTGGATGTGTACCACTGGGCAAGCCAGTTGATAGCTCCTACGCCCAACAGGTGAACCAGTTTGATATCGACTGAAGGTCGAAATCGCCCACTGGCTACTGCATCTTTGATTAAATTCTCCCAGAAAATCTCGTACCGTTTTTGAAGCTCTTTTGCAATCTGTAAAGATTCACCTGTCAATACTTTCCACTCGTAGAGTAGAACATAGACAGTATCGTCTCCAGAAAGCAGAAGGCTGATGTAGGTCTTCAGAGCAAGCTTTACTCGTTCTACAGAATCGTTTGTTGAACTTATAGCCGATTCTATCGAGTCGATCACTTGATTGACTCCACGCTCCATCAAGGCTATCAAAATCTCTTCTTTACTTGCATAACGGTAGTGAAGACTTCCCGGCAAGATCCCTGCAGCGCGTGCAATCTCTCGAACCGTGGTTGAGGCAAACCCTTTTAGCCGAAAGAGCTTTGCTGCTACTTTCAGCACGTGTTCATATGATTGTTTGAGGTTTATATTCTTGGTCATTTGACCAAAAATATAGAATAGTTTGGGAGAACAAGGCAAGAGCTATTTTTAAGTTTTTTGCAGTAAGTGATTAAAGATACAAGTGAATGTTTGTAGTTTGTACAGAGCATAAGTATTTCCATTGTTCCTTGCAAGAACTTATAAATCCACTAGATTTATGCAAATCCTACTATCACTCTACTTTTTTCTACAGTTTTGTTAAACCTTGAAAAGGTAAGATTAAAAGTTGGCTGTGAACCAACGAACTTATGAAAAAAAAAGGTGAGTTTTTCAAAACTCACCCGACAACAGGAGGACAGTTATCTACCAACTTGTTGCTATTTCATAATCTATTCAAAACATCTTCAAAAAG
>JAEUQL010000071.1 GCA_016789295.1 Blastocatellia bacterium
AATGATTGCAAATGCACCAGGAACCCAATCGACCTCGGCTCTCTGGTTCTGGTCTGCCCAAGTACGGTCAGCACGGCCAAAAAATTTAGACTTTGAGTATTTTGCTGCTAAACCGGTCAACATTAGTAGTTCATTCAATAGAGAAGGAAACATTCTGGCTGATGGTTGCCAAGAGTCATCTGACCCAACAAGCCTTGCACCACCAAGCCCTATATTTGGCTCCTGTTCCATATACTGCAAAGCCTTCTGAAGTGCCCCAGGACGCAAGAAAGCATCTGAATTGAGAAGCAGTATATATTTGCCACTGGCAAGAGGAAATGCTCTGTTGTTTGCTGCTGCAAAACCCAAATTAACACTACTGCGAACAAGTTTTACTGACGGAAACTCAGACTCAACCATATCAGCAGAACCGTCTTTCGATGCATTGTCAACCACTATGACTTCATGGCTGATGCTACCAACCTCTTGAAAAAAGCTGTTTAGACATTCTCTAAGAAGATCGCGAGTGTTAAAAGAGACTATGACAACAGATAAATCTAACATGTTATGCATCCTTTCTAGTGGTGCGTATCCAACTTGCGTCTTTTCTAGAAGCAACTATCAAAGCAGGAATAATTGTCAGTTTCCAGAGAATATAGAATGGTGCTGTCAGCAGTGAAGCCAAGTCTTTCCAACTTCCCTTCCCTATGACTACTGCTGCCAGTATGTGCAGTAGAACAAGTACAAGGCTGGATACTGCATAGAGTTTGACAACTGTTATGGGCGTAAATAAAGAGATGCCTAGCAGGAGGCAGTGAAAAGCAAGTGGAAGCAACATCAAGTCGAGCAATGGTTCAATAGCAGCTATACGTCCTCTAGTTACTTCTCGTACAAGTTCTGGAGCGTGCTCGACTAGTATTCTTAATCTTCCACCTTCCCATCTAGCTCGTTGTGTTTTAACTCCACGTCCTGCTGCTGGCATCTCCGCGTAGACTGCAGTTGTGTCGATAAACTCGACCTTGCAGCCAGCTTTTACTAACTTAAGGTGATATTCAAGGTCTTCAACAACAGAGCTTGCGGTGTATGGAACCGAAAGTAAGGTCTTTCTGGTAAGCCCAAAGCCATTTCCCAAAACCCCAACAGAAAGACCTAGTCTCTGTCTTCCCAACGGTCGAAGTCTGTTGAATGCAAGGAGTGCAACATTCATCAATCTAGTTCTGAAAGAGTCTGAAGAATTGTTAACACCATAGTAGCACTGTACTGCATCTGCACCTTCAGAAAACTTCTTGCAAAACTGCTCAACCATGTCTGTTTTGACCTCTGTATCAGCATCAACTACGACTACTGCATCTATATCTTCAGCAAGTAGAATGCCAAACGCATATTCAAGAGCAAAACCTTTTCCTTTTTTTCTTAAATCATTGCGAACAATGACTCTTGCACCAGCTTGCTTGGCTACCTCCACTGTGTTATCTGTACAGTTATCTGCTAAAACTACTACTGAGACAGTGTGTCTCAGAGTGCGACACTTGAGAATACTTGAGACAGTTTGAGAGACACTTGTCTCTTCGTTATGTGCGGGTATAACAATAGCTAATTTTACTGGCTCATCAGACAGTTTCTTGTCTGCTTTTTCCTTTAGTAACGCAGCACCAAAGGTTAGTAACAAAATCTCTACACTTCCCGGCAGAGTGGCAGCAGCTACTACAGAACCTGCGATGGAAATAATGGTCTCGATCATACCGCTTAAAACTCCTTAACTATGCTCTTGAAAAGCTGAAACAGTAGTAAAGTAGAGCAAACAGCAGGCCACTGCAGAAGAGAAAGACTGTATAAACTTAAGCTTTTTTAATAAATTTAATAAAGACTACATTTTTCTTGTAGAATGCAGTATTGCAACACAGAGAGTTAAAACCTTCTTGGAGAGACCATGCAAAAATTGTATCTATTATCTTTTCTGCTATTTACATCTTTTCTACTTCCAGTCAGTCACACAGACGTTTCTTATGCTCAAGACAGAAGACTTTCAGCGACAGAAAAAGCTATCTATGAACAAGGGTTCAAGCGCGGCAAAGAAGACTACAAAGCTGGCAAAAGTCGTGATTTTAAGCGGCACAGAAGCGATTATGATTTTCGCTTTGAAAGGTTTTTCCGTGATGGCTACGAAGATGGCTATGACCTCAAAGTAGACCGTAACGATGGCTTGCAGCCAAAAGAGAAAGAGGTGTACGACAGTGGTTACAGACGTGGCCGCCAAGACTACAGAGCAAAAGTAAAAAAGAACTACAGACGTTACAATGACGAATACGATCCACGCAATGAAGAGATCTTTAAAAAAGGCTACCAAGCAGGCTATGAGTTTCAGGAGGCTGTTGGAGACGACCTCAAACCACAAGAAAAGAACTACTACAACAGAGGTCTCCAGCTTGGCCAAGAAGACCGTAGAGCCAATCGCAGCCCCAGCTACAAACGCTATCCCAAAGAATACACAGACCGTTTTGAAACTTTCTTCAAGAAAGGCTATGAGCAAGGCTATGGAGCAAAGTCTGTTGACGCAGTAAACGAAAGACCTTTAGATCAGGAAGTCTATGACAAAGGCTACAAAATAGGTCGGGAAGACTACCGTAAAAACCTGAATCGTGACTACAAACGCCACAGCAAAGAATATAACTCACGTTTTGAAGATACTTTCCGCCGAGGTTACGAAGCTGGTTACGAAAAAGAAGAGAGCCTCAGTGGAGGATTGAAGCCAGCAGAGAAAGATATATACAACCGTGGCTACAAGCGCGGCCAGCAAGACTACAGGGATAGACTCAATCGCAACTATCGTCGCTACAGTAATGAATATGATTCGCGTACTGAAAGATTCTTCAAAGATGGGTACGATGCTGGTTACGAAGAAGAGGCGCGAAAGAATCCAACTTCTAACATAGGTGCTATCGAGCGTCAAAACTATGACAATGGCTATCGTTTTGGTGCTGCAGACCGCAGAGATAGGCTCTCAAGAGACTACAAACGATACCAGCGACAGGTAGAATCGCGCTACGAACGCATATTCCAGCAAGGCTATGAAGATGGATACGACAATAGACCAAAATCTTACTAGAGAATAGAACTTCAGCACGAAGCAGAGAGGAAATTTAGAAAAGTGACAGAACGGCTCTATTATGACGATTGGCGTAGAGTTCAGTTTGGTGCTACTGTGCTTGGCTGCACACAGTATCAAGAAAATGCTAGTCTTTGGGCGGTCGAGCTTGACCAGACCGCCTTCTATCCTACAAGTGGAGGGCAACCAAATGATCAAGGATGGCTTGGCGATGCAAAAGTTTTAGACTGCATAGATCTAGAACAGAAGGTCTTGCACATACTGGATCGCCCTGTAAGTGGTAAAGTTGAAGGTTTGATAGACGTTTCACGCCGTCGTGATCATATGCAGCAACACACTGGTCAACATATTCTCTCACAAGCTTTTGTTCAAATAGCAGATGCACAGACGTGTGGCTTCCATCTTGGAGTTGAGTCTTCAACTATAGACATAAACCTGGAAAACTGCTCCCAAGAGATAGTTTCTAAAGCCGAAGAATTGGCCAATTCTATAGTTTTTGATAACCGTCCTATCTCTGTTCACAATGTTGAACAAAAAGACTTACCGCGTTTTAACTTACGCAAACAGACAGAACGAGATGGCATAGTCAGGCTCATAGAGATTGCAGATTTCGACATATCGCCTTGTGGAGGCACGCACGCAAATAGCACTGGTGAAGTTGGAATGATAGTTATTCGCAGTACAGAACGGGCTAAAAAACTCTGCCGTGTAGAATTCCTCTGTGGTCAAAGAGCACTCAACGACTACCGCCAAATTCATAAGAGCACAACAGCCACAGCAAGTATGCTCTCTACAACACGCTCAGCAGTCCCAGAGCTAGTAGCAAAACTTCAGCAAGAGCAGAAAACTTTGCAGAAAAAGATTCGTGAACTGCTAGAAATAGCTCTACACCACGAAGCTAACCAACTCCTTGAATCTGCAGCAAGAAATAGTTCTGGGTTACGAATTATACAGGGCTGTTTTGCAGAAAAAGATATAGAAGAAGTAAAACTCTTGGCTCATATTCTTGTCTCTCATCCCGACACAGTAGCACTTCTATCTTCTAGCAAAGACTCTTTTCGTATTCTCTTTGCACGTAGTGCTTCTAGCAACCAAGTTGATTGTGGAAAGCTTCTAGCAGAGTTCTGCAAGACATTTGGTGGACGAGGTGGTGGCAGACCAGACTTTGCCCAAGGTGGAGTCCAAAATGTAACAGCAGTAGAACTTCAACTAGCCCTTGAAGAACTTGCTAACCGATTGCTGGCTCAATAAAACTTTCCTGTTTGAGTATGAGAAAAAAAGTACAACTGATATTTACTGGTGGAACTATTGCCATGGAGATCGACCCAGTAGTTGGGGCAGCAATTCCTGTCCTTTCTGGTGAACAGATCTTGATGAATGTCCCTGGACTGGATGCACTTGCAGATTTTGCAATAACCAATTTTGGTAAACTGCCTGGCCCACATATGACACCAGCACTTATGCTAGATCTAGCTGCAGAAGTTAAAAAAGTTCTATCTCAAGAAGAGATTTGTGGCGCAGTCATAACCCATGGAACTGATACCCTGGAAGAGACTGCATACTGTCTGGATCTGTTGATAGATAGTCCTAAGCCTGTTGCGCTGGTGGGTGCTATGAGAAGTAGTTCTGAACCTGGATGGGATGGGCCTCCAAACTTGATCGCTGGAGTGCGAACAGTCTGTTGTGATTCAGCAAGAGGACTTGGAGTGTTAGTTGTTCTCAACGACGAGATATTTGCAGCCAGTGAGGTCACCAAAACACACACAGAATCATTGGGCACTTTTCAGAGTCCTGACTTTGGCCCATTAGGAATAGTCGATACAGACCGAGTACTCATACTAAGACGCCCTGCATTTCAAGAGCACATAGATACAATAAAAGTGGATACCCGTGTAGACATAATCAAGATGGCTGCTGGTGTAGACGACAGGCTCATAAAATATGCTGTTGAAAGCGGAGCACGTGGACTCGTGATAGAAGCTCTTGGTAGGGGTAATATTCCAACATATGCAATGCCAGGCATCAAATATGCGACAGAAAAAGGTATTCCTGTAGTGATTGTCTCGCGTTGCCTTCGTGGACGTGTACTAGATACTTACGGTTACAGTGGTGGTGGGCACGAACTGCGTCAAATGGGAGCTATTCTTGGTGGCTATTTGTCAGGACAAAAAGCACGTATAAAACTTATGCTAGCCCTTGGCCTGACAAATAACCTAGAAACTATTCAAAGAATTTTTGAGCAAAATTACTACTGACAGGTTCAAAATATTATCATCTTCTCCACAGCTCTTCTGTCAAGAATTTGTCAAGAGAATATATAACCACTGGAGAGTCATAAGCTGGTGGTGCTCCTGGGATCATCTCTTCTGTTTTTGGGCGCATGTGAAAAGTGTGCTTTATCTCTTGACCCAGTATTTGAAGTTGCCCCAGGTTTGACTCTGGCAAAGACATGGGATTGTGTCTTTCTTTATCTGCTTTAGGGTTGACTTCTCCAACATCGGTTTTGTCTAACAGAGCCACACGAACTAAAAGATCTGGAACAGGTAGCATCCCTCTTTTCCACGTCTGCAGTTTCTCTACTTCTTTTTCTGATGCTGTTGGAAGTGAGTAATATTTAACTCTACTTTCCCTTTTTGGAATCTGTTCTATTTTGCTAAGAGCAGGCCAAACATGTTTGTTCTGTAGTGCACTACTTGTAAATTGCAGAAACGGGACTGAAGCATTCCACTTTGAACTCTCTTTTTGCCCACCCGTTTTCAAAAGTAATGCCTCTTGAGCAAAAGCAAAGTGAACGTCACCAGAAAGAATAATACAAGCTTTAGCTCTGGCATTAGCAAGAATAGAAACTATCTCTTTATAGCTTTGTGGATTATCGTGCCAAAGTTCTAAATCTGCCAATTCATGACTTTGTTGATAACCACGAATGCCATATTTGACAGGAACAAAGCCTCTAAAAAATCCCGATGCTGTAGATTCTAGGCTGTCTTCTATCAGCTTTATGTTAAAAATTGGTGATGGGGCAACTAGTAGTAAGATATTCTCACTGTTGCTTTTTATACAACTTTCTATATCTTGTTTGAGCTGTTCAAGAGCTTTTTCATTAAGTAACCTTGGATGTACAGTCCCTTGACCTTCGTCTTCTCTCTTTTTACGCTCAAATTTGCGTCTCATTCTTGTATCAAGAAATATAGCTTTGGGTGTAGTAGGTGTTATAAATGTCCATGACAAATCGGACTTTAGAAAAAGATTTTCTAGAACTTTGAAATCTGCTTCACTTCTTGGCTCCAGTATATTTTCAGCAACTATATCAGCAATATAGGAAAATTTGTCAGGGTCATTTCCCCAAGCTTGAAAAGCCCAATATGCCGTCAGTGCATTGGTAACTAGTCTAATACCCAAAGGATGTGCCTCAACTCTTGCTTTCCACTTTTCATTAAAATTCCAATCATCTGTCACTTCGTGATCATCACAGATCATATATGTGGGGATGTTAGCTAAGATCCTACGAATTGATGTAATTTCGGCTCTTGCCGCCCTAAGTGCTCTTACCTCCTTAGCAGTAGCCCTATAGTTTGTAGAACTTGCAAGAGAGTCAGGCCAATGTGCAGGATGAAAAGCTACAAGATACATAGCAGCAAATTCACCAAAAGAAAAAAGATGGTTGGCAGCTATTGCTTCTTCGACAGAGAGAATCTTCAGTGCACTGTTTCGCCATAACTGCCTCAGTGAAGGTTTTCGAGTAAGGCTCTTATCTCCATAAAGAGGAACACTCTCATAAGTTCCTATAAGCTCTTTTGCTTTCTCCATCAAATGTTCTATTAAAAAGCCTGACACATCATCAGCATATATCTGATCCCCTGTCAAAAAGAGTGCACTGGGTCTTTTCCATAACTCTTTTCTATTACCGCCTGCATCTATTCCTAAATTCTTTCTGATCAAATCGTCTGCAAATCTGAGCGCATCTCCACCTTCACCGTGAAGCTTGCGGCAAGATCCGTGGAGAATATTTGGAGGATTTTCTTTGATATCTTCCGACGATATATAGAATGTAGGAAGTTTCAGGCCAGGATAGGCTATTCCTTCTCTTGGATCTGCAATGGTATCTTTTGGAAAAAAGAAGCTTAGTGGCTGTGCAGTTGCCCAAAAAGAACTATTTTCCTCTGACTTTTTAGAAACTTCAGAAACTCCCTTAAAGTAGAGATTATAAGCAAGTAGTCGGTTTTCTGGAAAAGCTTTGATTCCTTTAGGGCTAATTTCAACAAGTGATACAAAAAGTTTTTTTCCAAGCTGTATACACCTAGCTCTACCTTCACTTATTATCTCCATGTTAGAACTGGCGTTTCTACTTAATGCCCACTTGGCATCTACTACTTCGCCTTTTATAGCAACATTTGTGGCTGTAGCTATCCATATACAGACTCTATTTTTCTCTGTCCTACGTAAAATAGGCCCTGCAATTAGGTCTTCAGGTTGTAAAGGCTTCATAATAACTCCTGTAAAAAGTAGTAAGTATGCGGCTTGAGTCTATCAAGCCGCAGCCCACTAAATTTCTGGCTCCCACTTCCATCCATTTGGATCTTTGCGCTTCCACTTTGGAAGCGTAGCTTTGGAGCGTACCATCACAAGGCTAGTTGGAACTCTATTTTGCCAACTATCCCCCACAGGTTTTTCTATCCCTGGTGCACCTGTTGTCTCTTTGATCTCTTCTGTAATAGGAAGGTATCGTTTGTCACTTACGTCAGGAACATTTCCACCTTTCCATATTTCACCTGTCATTAGAAAGTACTGTATATCTTCATTAAAAGATGGTCTGACAGGAACTACTAGCCTAGCTGAACCAGCATTTAGAAAGTTGGCAAATAACGGGTCTGGGTTGTCTCCTATCAACTTCTCATACCAAGTACTGCTGCGTCCCCAAAAGTAAGGATAGAAGAAGTACATTATATGTTCCCATTCGAAAGCTTGCTCAAAAAAGCGTATGTATGCGTCATCATCTTTGAGCCGCTTTCTATCATCGATATTGACTCTTGGAAACTTGGGTGGTGGTGTGTTTTCTTTGATATCATTGAACCCTTTATCAACTAAGTCTCTTCCAGTAAGAATTGCCAAAAATGACCGCTTTAACTCTCTGCGTTCTATCTGACGATTGAACTCTGGATTTCCTCCCAGAGGACCTAGCAGATCTCTGTCTTGCTCAAACTTTTCTGTTGATACTGCCTCTTCGTAATCACCTAATTTCTGCTGATATGCTTTCAAAATAGCACTATGGGTGTTAAGCTGCCATTTCTCAAAAGTCTCTTTCCTTCTTTCACAGTTGAGAACAATATTAAAAGAGTAATCTAAAACTTTTGTTCCACCCATCGAAATAGCAACAGAAGAAGCGTTTATCATCTCAAGGTCATTTGCTGCAGTTAGTAAAACAGTCTGATCTATACTCTGTGTCCACTCTCCATTAACCTTTGGATTACTAAAACCTTTAGACCCCACATAAATTATCATCCGTGGAGCAGTTTGATCATCTTTTGGATCTGCTTTTGGCTTTCGATTGAATGTTGCCTTTACGGTTATCTGCCTTAGCTCATAACCTATTGGAATGTTGAGTAGATCGCTTGCTGTCAAATTGCCTGTTCCTAACTCTTCTGAAGTTGTTGCACCTGAAAAAGACTTTGATACCGTCTCAAATCTCTTTGGAGGAGGTTCAACACCACTTGCACCATACTTCTCTACATACTTTCCAAAAAAGTGCTCTTCGGCTGGATTTTCACTCAAAAGATTGTGAACCAGACTAAATGGGTCTGGAGCTTCTACTTTTTTCCTAGCCTCTTGCTTTGCTCTTACGGCATCACGCAAAAATGCTGCAGGTTCTGGGATAGTTATATCAAATAATAGCCTTTTACCGTAATTAAAAACCTGCATCTCATAGATCTTGTTGATCCATTGGTATATGCCAACAACATGCTCACTATTGCTAGTATTGTCAAAACCATGCTCGTTTGTATCGTCAAATACTTCTGTAACACGGCTTGTCTGCTGTTGTTTAACACGTTCTATGACTTTAGTAATTGCACGAGTTGTAACATCTTTAGCAAATGTATTAGCTAGTTTTTGTGTTTCTGTCTTTGATTGTTTATATGCATAGTCCAAGTTTGTCTTAAGTTCTACAGAAGTGCCAAACTTTGCTGTCACAGCTAATCCCGTCTTAACATCGTGTTCTTCTAAAAGTACATTCTGCACTTCTGCCTTTAATTCAAACTTTTCTGTACTTTGTAGCTCATTTGTTGTCTCTTTAGTAGTCTCTGTTTCTAACAGCTCTGTCTTTTCAGTAGTCAAAGTATGCTTGAAGATTCTTTTCTTTGTCTCTTTTGCCAAAATATTTTCTATGTGCGAAATCTCTCCAGTCTCGTATCCTACAATCTGCTGCTTTACTAGTAATAGATCTCCGATACCTATTGGATAGATTTGATCGCTGCGTACAGGAAAAATATTTGGTGGAAGTAGCAGAGTAGCAGTCAGTACTTTCTTTAACCCATCTACTGTCTCTAACTCTTTCTCTCTTTTTGAGATAAGCTCAATAAGGTTAACTAGTCTTGCTGTCTCCGTTAAAAATTCAAGTGATGTATAGTGATCACTTGGAGAGATATATATTGCAACTATACTATCAAGTACTTGCTGCTTTATAGCCTGAAACTCAGGCTTGTTTATGACAGTAGTAGAGTCTTGCTCAAAGACCTCTTTTACCAATTTTTCCAGCCTGTCTGTCACTGGCTTTTCTATCACTCCACCTAGTAACTCTTCCAAACGCTTTTTGAACTGCTTTAGCTGTTTACGGAAATTTAGCTTCGAAGCATCTTTAACAAATGCTTCACTGTTAATATAAGCCTTGGAGTTTTCTAGCATACACGGCCAAGCAGCATTACTTAATCGACAACCTTGTAGACCTTCTTGATAATCGCTAGTTGTTTCAAGCGGTATAGTCACGTTAGAAGCAGGAACTTCTGCAGGACGAATTACCATAAAACGAAAGACATCTTCCATATTTCCTCCATAGACTAGGCGCATTAAGTCCTAAATTAGACCTAAACTCAATCTAGTCCATATCTTTAATCTGCAATATTTACTCATCTACTGATTGCCTTTTTGTGTAAAAATAGAAAGCTTTTCCTACAAAAGGTGTGGGGTTATTAGCCCCTTCAGATGTAGAAAGCTTTCCTTCTCGACTAATAAAGCAAGATTTGGGAGGTAAACATGTCACGAAGATTTAAAATTTTTTCCGAAAGATTTTTGAGCAATTGTGTTTCTAACATTTTATGAACAGATTAAAACAAGATAAGGATGAGAAGTAGAAAATTGATTAAGTGTTTATTTTAGAAGCTCTTGAAGTGCCTGCTTGAAAACCTGAAAACTCTTGGAAGTATTTCTTTCTGGGTCCATATGTTGGGAAATGTTTTTAGCCACCTTCAGCTTACTTTTAGAATCAGGATAATCTTTTTCCTGAAGAACTTTTTCTAAAGCCTGCCAAGCTCCCTTTATGTTGTCTGGATTGCGGTATCGCTTTTTCTGAGCAGTAGTTGTGGGAATTTTTGGGTAAGCTGTAGCAACAGCTTCTATATCTCCAAAAAACCAAGCCTCTAATTCCTCAACAACTATTCTATTAACAATCTGGTAATCGCTACTTTCTTTCGATTTTGTTTTTGTTGTTAAAGCTGCATTTTCTGCTATTTTTTCCAGTTGTTCCTTTAGCTCTTCGCAATTATCCCTATCTCTATCTATAACAACAATTATTCGAGTATCAGGAGATAATACATTATTATCAAACTGATTTTTATAACCTTTGAACCTATCAGGAAGTTTTTTCAAAAGATTGCCTTTACCGGAAAAACAACGTATTTTAAATTCAATCTTATCTCCTATAATCTTTGGAACTATATTGTTCAGTACCTCTTCCATAGACTGTTCTTCCACCAAAAACTCTATGTGCATCTTTGTATCTTTAACCTTTCCCACAAACCAGTTTATTCAAATTATTGCCTATCTATATAAGCACTAACTTTTTAAGATCTCTGTCTATTATTAAAGTAACCCTCCATCCATAACTGACCAAGAGTAGCTCCTGCATCCATAAATTCCTTTATTCCAGGTATATCGGATGCACATGTAGCTTCTGTATAACCGTCTTTGTTACGCTCTATGACTCTCAATTCTTCTGCTTTCAGAGCATCAACAAAAAAAGGTGAATGGGTGGTAACCATTAACTGAGACCGACTTGTAGCTTGTCTACATTCCTCTGATAATTCTCCAAGCAAACGTGGATA
>JAEUQL010000720.1 GCA_016789295.1 Blastocatellia bacterium
TCAGGGTAGCATTTTGTATCTACAAAATAAGCTTTCACTATTACAAACTTAGAGGAAGATGAGGCCAATCTGTTTCAATAAATTGAGTTGTTGTGTGCCCAGAGAGACAGGTTTTCCACCTTGCTCTTTCAGTCGCCATCAACTACAGCATTGGTACACTCGGCAAAAACATCGTAACAAGGGGTCGTTGTATACTGGAAGAAAAAAAGAGTACCTTTTGGGTACTCTTGCTAAGGAGGATATTCACGTGTCGAACCATGTTACGCGGACAGACAATCTGAGATAGCATTCTCTAAAACATTGATAGATGTTAGTAGGTCATTTACAAGAATGTGCTCATCGGGTGTATGGTCGAGGCGGCTGTCACCAGGGCCATAAGCAACTATGGGAACCTTCCATACAGGCGTTACTACATTCATGTCTGAAGTCCCGGTCTTTAACTTAAACTTTGGCTCACCGTTAGAGCGTCTGATTGCACGAACAAAAGCTCTTGCAAGAGGTTGATTCTTGTCGGACTGCACGGCTACTTCATGGCCATAAAAGTTTACTTCTGCATCTGCAGTTAGCTCGCGCAGGCTAATTTCAAGAGCGTTTGGATCAAGTCCTGGAGGAAGTCGCAAGCCAACTGTTGCCCGAACACCATCATACAATCCATTCGAGGATGTATGAATGGAGCGCAGGTTTATCATTAGTTGGTCAAATATCTTCTCTTTATTGAGATTAAATTTATTGACAAAAGCCTGAAGAGCATTCCACCAAGAGATAGCTACTTCGCCAACTCCAACACCAGGCCCAGCACTATGTCCCGAAGGCTGTTCATAGAAATAGTCAACCAAAAGCCTTCCTTTATAGCCAAGAGTAATAGCAGTGGTTCCAGAAGGTTCACCAATGACACAAGCATTTGGATGGAATGTAGTTGCAACGTGTCTTGCCCCTCGTGAAGTAGGTGTCTCTTCTTCAACTGCACCAATGACGACAAGTCGAGTATTTTCAGGAAGATGTACTTTGGAGGCAGCAATAATAAACGCTGCAAGTGGGCCTTTGGCATCAACTGCACCTCGTCCATAAAGCTTCTCTCCATCTAGCTTCACTGGTATACGCCCACTGACTGTATCCATATGGCCAAGCAAAAGTAACTCTTTGACATTATCACCAGTTTGAATACCTTCCCTGATTCCAACAGCATTGCCTGCTTCATCAACATAGCTTTTAAACCCAAGGCTATTCATCTGCTCGCTTAGAAAATGTGCAAGATGAGCTTCATTGCGAGAAAAGCTTTCTATTTCAAGCATCTGTCTAAGAAAATTGACCGGTTCAATGCTGCTCATCTGTTTGTCTCCTTTTCAAGCTCGGCCAAGCTTTCCTCTATATTTACAACTACTTGCTCTAGGTCTGATCTGCTTATAACAAGTGGAGGAAGCAGTCTAAGCACAGTTGAACCAGCCGGAAGAGCTAAAATACCTCTCTTCATCAACTTTTGTAGAAGAGGAGTAACTCGAAGTTTCAGTTCAATTCCTACAAGAAGGCCAAGCCCTCGAACTTCTCTTATGAGCGGCGAATCTATCTTTCTCAGGCTTTCCAGTAGAAAATCGCCTTGGTGTCGTGCACGCTCTGCGAGTTGGTCACGTTCGAAGACTTCAATAGTTGCAATTGCAGCAGCAGAGGCAACAGGGTTTCCACCAAAAGTTGAGCCGTGAGCTTTGGGTGGAAGCGTTGCAACCCTTTCACCAAGAGCCACAGCACCCATTGCAAGACCGCCAGCTATCGACTTACCTAAACAGACAATATCGGGTTTGAGGTCATAATGCTCATAGGCAAACATCTTTCCAGTACGGCCAAACCCTGTCTGTACTTCATCAAGGATTAGAAGTGTTCCCGTTTTGCTGCATAGCTGCTGAAGAGTCTGAAAGTATTCACCGCTTCCTGGTCTTACGCCACCTTCGCCTTGAACTATCTCGACAATGATGGCTGCTGTTTTCTCACTGATAGCGGTTTGGGCTGCTTCAATATTATTGAAGGGTATGTGTAAAAAATTAGGAACGAGCGGCTCAAAGGGCTTTCTGTATTCACGTTCCCAGGTGGCAGAAAGTGCGCCGTAGGTACGTCCGTGAAAGCCACGCATTGCAGCTACAACTTCAGTTCTACCAGTACTGAGGCGTGAAAACTTGAGAGCCGCCTCGACCGCTTCCG
>JAEUQL010000721.1 GCA_016789295.1 Blastocatellia bacterium
CTATCGACAAACTAGAAGAACTTGGCGAAGCGTTACTTGACTTTCATAACTTGGACGATCTCAAAGACTGGCTATCTGAAAAGTGAAGAAATAATATGAGTTATTTTGCACTTGTTGTAAGTACCAAGCTCATATCATCGATAACGAGTCATTGGGTGTGGTTTTATGGCAGCAGTCCTTGGTACTACTGAACTGCTTCTTCTTCTATAGCTAAAATCCCTTTCTCACAGTCAAGGGATACTTCTACTCCAAAAGGAAGCGTCTGATTACCTATTTCACTATGGCCTGAACGCAGTCCATAAAGTACTGGAACACCAAGCTCTTCAGTTAGGTCTTTTACTACTTCTTGTAAAGAGTAGCCTTGATCTGGATGCTGCATGCAATTATTCATCTCTCCAAAGACTATCCCCGACACTGAGTCAAGTTTTCCAGCCATTTTTAGATGAGTTAGCATTCTATCTATTTGATAGGGTTTTGTAGCTGTATCTTCTAAAAAGAGTATGGCATTTTCAGTTTCAAGTTCCCAATCCGTTCCTATTGAACTAACTATTATTGGTAAGCATCCACCAAGCAATCTTCCTCTTGCTCTTCCTGGATGTAAGACCTCTAAAGTCTTATGATCCAATGGCCCAGCAGGAAGTGGACGTGTTAAAGTTTTTGTAAAAGAGCGTTTATCATAATGTGATGCTCCTGCAGCAAAATCTTTTGCTACCATAGGACCATGGAACGTTACCCAAGAATGTTTCTGATAGAACCATATTAGTAGTGAAGTAATATCACTGTAGCCAAGAAGAATTTTAGGACCTGCAGCTATAGCTTCAGGTGAGATCTGGTCAAATAATTTGGCCGAACCGTAACCTCCACGTGCTGCAAAGATTGCTTTGACTTCTGGGTCAAGTAGCATTTCGTTGAGTTCGTCGCTTCGCCTCTTTGTATCTCCTGCTGTGTAACGAGCAAGTTCAAAGATGGACTCTTTGTATTTAACCTTGTATCCAAGTTGCTGAAGCTCTCGAATTCCAGCAGCCAACATTTCGCGCTTGATGTTACTTGCTGGTGCCACTACTGCTATTGTGTCACCAATCATCAAAGCAGGAGGTTTCTTAACAAGAGATTGCATAACAACTCCAAACTATTTAGACTTTTTTCTTAATTCTGCCAGCATATTACAAAACAGTGCACCTTGTTCTACTGCATCATCAAGTGCTTTATGAGTGTGGCGATGATCGTCAAACCAGTGTTTTGGCATGTTCTTTTTTACAGAATCTCTATAGTCAAGGCTCAAAAGTGCCATTGCAAGAGTTTTAATATCAAGCGCAGAATGTGAAAAAGGACTTTCACCAGTAAACTTTATCAAGTACCAATAGACAAACATGAAATCAAATGCTGCTGGGTAACCAACAAATACAACACGACCTGGTAGGCTTTTAAGCCATTTGAGGTATTCTTTCATCGCTTCTACTGGTGTTTGTAAATCTTCTCGACAGGCTTTCCAAGCTTCCGGTTGATTTTTCCACCATTGCATAGTCTTTGGGTCACCCATAGCGTCTGGTAATGTCTCAAGGTTTGCACTAAAGGTAGCTATCAAAGTTTTATCAGCAAGATAGGCAGCAGAGCCAAAGCTGAGCATTGAATTACAACCAGGAATTGGGCCATCGGTTTCTATATCCGTGCTCACATATACTTCTGCCACAACTACTCCTGAAAAGCTTCAAGGTATTTGACCCCTGAGCCTGTATTAAAAAGGACTATACGCTCGTCTTTATCCACAAGCTGTTTTTCCAGAAGTTTTTTAAGTGCAGCTAGACAAGCTCCACCTTCTGGTGCTGCAAATATTCCTTCTGTTGAACCTATTTCTCGACTATCTGCTATAAGTTCATCGTCTGAAACAGAAACAGCAATCCCACCACTCTCTTTCAAAGTTTTAAGCATTAAGAAATCGCCAACAGCTTTTGGAACTCTTAGACCAGAAGCTACTGTATGAGCATTTTCTATTTCTGCACCGTGAGTTAGTCCTTGCTCAAAAGCTTTAACAATAGGAGCACATCCTTCAGCTTGGACACTGACCATACGAGGTCGTTTACTACCTATCCATCCAAGCTTTTGCATTTCATCAAAAGCTTTCCACATGCCAATAAGGCCAGTTCCGCCACCAGTTGGGTAGATTATAACGTCTGGAAGTTCCCAATTG
>JAEUQL010000722.1 GCA_016789295.1 Blastocatellia bacterium
TACGTGATAAGCCCTGATAGCCACGAGAAGAGCCAACAGATGACAGAAAGAATAGCTTCAGATGGAAAAGGAAAGATAGGTTTTCAAATCCTTTCGGACTTAGACCATTCAGTTATAGATAGGTATGGCTTGCGCGATACTGCCTATGACGGAAAAGACTTTGAAGGAATCCCACACCCAGCCGTTTATATCATCAATAAAGATGGAAAAGTTGTTTGGGCAAAAGTAGAGTCAGATTATAAAAAACGTCCTACAAATGCAGAACTACGCTCTGTTCTAGATAGTTTGTAAAAGTATACTGAATCTTTGTGTGTCACTCTCTGTTAAATAGCTAGATTAAAAAGTTATCAAATATCACTTTGGAGATCTATCTTGTAGATTAACAGACTTGACACACAAAATTTATTGCTTAAGCACTTTTAAGTGCTTGGGATTTATGCCGAGTATAGAAAAGCGGATCGCCTGTAAAGGCGATAAAATCTGGTCTAATTTTGATAGTGCGTGCTAAGCATTAGGATTGTGAATAAAACATAAAATAATGCTGCAAGCTTACAAATATCGACTTAAAAGCGGCAAAGCTATAACAGAAAAGCTTAATGGTACATTGGATATATGCCGAGAGTTGTACAATGCAGGCTTGTAAGAAAGACGAGTACAAACTCTGTGGCAAGACAATCACCTATCTAATTCAGGCTAGTCAACTACCAGCAATCAAAGAAAATAGAGCTATTGAAAGGCGAACCTTCTCAACTGAGAATTCCTTTGGATATTAGGCGTGCTGTTTCAGCGTCGTTCTAAGCATTCCCCCTTTTTCAAAACCGGGAGGATGTCTATTCTAACAATCCTCTCTATTGTGTGACTCAAAACTGCTTTTATCGATGGATATTTCACATTTTTGCAAATAACTACTAACAAATAACATAGCTATAAAGAGACACAAAGCCGTAGTGAAAACGGCAGTAGGTCACTCACTGAGTTGGGTTTGTATTGCTATTGAGTTTAGCTGTAACGCCGGTTCAGCTCTGCTACAGAATTTTTAACTAGCTTTTCAAGGATAGATGTGTCTATGTCGCTGAGTCGGCGAAAATACAAGCAGCCTTTACCCATTCTGTGCTTTCCAAGTTTGTCTAACAATGCTTCTTGTTCTGGTGTTCCTCCTGGTGCCAAGTAGACAACAAGCTCGTTCTTTCTAGCAGCAAAACCAGTAAGGCAAGAATCGCCTTCTCGTCCGCTCTCATACTTGTAGTGGTATGAGCCAAAGCCAACGATACTTGGTCCCCACATTTTCGGTTCATGGTTGGTGATGCTCTGAAATAGGTTGGCAAGGGATTCGCAATCCTTGCGCTGCCCTTCATTTGCGATTGCGGCGATATGGTCTTGAACGCTTGCGTTGGTTGCTTTGGTTTTGTTCTCAGTCATTCTTATTCCTTATTTATTTCACTAAATTTATCTCTAGAAAGTATCAAAAAGATGATAATTTAGTAGGATTATTCGTTAGATAATATCTACTTCTAACTAGTAATCAAAAACCTTGTGGAGCAAAAGCTCCTATTGCAGCACTAAACCCTTGGGCTTTACGCCATGAAGAGATTTGGCCGCCGTGATGTCCTTCATGAAATATGAGTGCTTGAAGATGATGTCCAATAGTCGGTTGTACCTGCGCCAAAATCTTATCTGGCATTGGTTGTGTAAGGTCTTCGTTCATCATCCCACCAATTGCATCAAGTCTCTGTAGCCCTGTTATAGTCAGTCTGTCAACAAGTATCTGTTTAGAGTCATAGTAGTGAGTAGATGCAACGGGTGTTGTAGCAGGCCCATACTTGGCAAGTATGTCTGAGAAATCCTCCGAGAGATTTTGATCTCCTAAAAGAGACAAAAGGTAGATATCTCCAAGCAGGAGGTGTCCTAAAATCCAAGTTGGGTGATTTTCGCCCTTCACAGATTGTGTGCACATCTGCTCTTGGTGCAGATCTTCAACTAATGTTAATGTTTGTTGGCGGGCTTTACGAAGTGCCCAAACTAATAAGTCAATCATTGATTTTGGCAAACCATCGCTTTAGTAAACTTCTGGGCTGTAAACAGCCGAGCTTGCAGGTCGGTTACGATGTCTCACGACAGGATTTACACCTTAGCAGTTCGTGCTTGTTTCTGATAAGTAAGTATTTTGCCGTTAGGCTATCAG
>JAEUQL010000723.1 GCA_016789295.1 Blastocatellia bacterium
AAACCTATTCCGTAATAGCAGACGCCTATTCCGAAATTCCATTGATAGGGGCAATAGAACTTGATACTTTTTGAGCAATTTGCTGATTTATATTTCTTGCTTTACGATAAAGAGATTGGCAGAAACCTTTTCGTATTTTTCCACCACTTCCCATAGTAAGACTTGCTTTCTTGCTTATGAGTTTTAAGTGTCTATCTCTTTGGTCTAAATCAAGGAACAATCTAGCAGTCACAGTGCCAATTAGAGAGACTATGCAGCAAGTTGCAGCAGTGTTTATTCCTAAGTCTACACTGGCCACTTCTTGTTTTTTGTTATCTAGTTTTGTCACAGATATACGAAATGGTACTGATAGATGAACTTTTTTCCCTTTTACAATCAGGCTTGGAGACAATTGTTTATTTGTTTCTACCAGATGTCGTTTTCTTTTACCTGCAATAGTTATTTGAGTCCAAAACCAGTCACTCCCATTAAATACTTTAATATTAGCTACTTGGTAATTATCCAAGTATTGAACACATTGCCCTAAGTAGAGTGTTGGGTAGGCTAAAACTTTAGCTGTTAATTTGGAGGGGTGTTCATCCTTGCGTTTTCTAATACCAGATTGCCATTTATCATAGCGAGTAACAAAAGACCTAACTTGACCTATTGCTACTTCTATTGCTGCACGACGCAAGTAGGATGGAAATTTGTAGAACTTCTCTTCAAAGTATTTATAGCGTGGACTTGGATTTTTACTTGTTCGATGTATTAGCTTTTCTACTGTAGCACAAGCACTTGAAGAAAGTTCTATTTCTTTCCAATGAACATAAATTACTCCTATCAATGCTCTGACTAATGCTCTGTAAATTTCTACTGTCTCCTGTAAATAACTTAACTGTAGAATATTAGGAGCTAACTTCCACTTATCTGTACGTATATTTTCAGGCATTGATGAGGTCTTCTTGTTTTTGTTCATATTTACCATTATATGTTAATTCATACTCTACACAACTGGTTACCCTAATATTTTTACTATTTTTCTTCTAGCATTTTATTAAGCCCTTTCGTGCTTGTGTTGCTTGTCTATCGACTAATTTGCTTTCAGCAAATGTAGTCGTAGCATGCGCAACACCTAAGACTGCTCAAGAAGTATGAGTTATAGTAATGTTTTTATCTTTTGATAGAGCTTTGCGGCACGATTCTTGTCTAGCTCCTGAAGAACCTCGTACTGGCGTTTTACCCCCTCACTATCACGTTTCTTGAAGTAGCAAAGAGCAAGATTGAATCTAGCAAGGATAAAGTGAGGTTCAAGCACTATTGCTTTTTCGAACCAGTCTATAGCTTTATCTATCTCTCCAATTTTGAAATAGCAAAGTGCAAGATTGTTAAAGGCTTCAGGGTAGTTTGTACGTGCTTTTATAGCCATTTGGTACTCTCGCATCCCATCGTTATACATTCCGCGATCACAATAGATAAGCCCCATGGTGTTGTGTGCTTCTGCAAGTTCCGGGTCTATTTCGAGTGCACGCATACAAGCTTTTTGTGACTGTTCAAGCATGTTTTGGGAACGGAAATTGAGTGCTAAAAAGTTGTAGGCAAGTGCAAACTCTGGCTTAAATTTAATGGCATCAGTAAAGGCTTTACTTGCTTCGTCCAGCTTTCCAACTGCTCTATAGGCTTGCCCAAGTAAGCAGTAAGCTTCCGCATAAGTTGGATTTAGTCTAATAGCTTGTTTGGATGACTTTACAGCTTCTTTTGCTTGCCCACATCGAAACTGCACCATTGCAAGCCCCAGGTGCGAATCTGGATAGTCTGGCCTCATCTTAACGGCTTTTGAAAAAGCTTCAAAAGCTTGATCAAGCTTTGATATTTCTAGATAAGCTTTTCCGAGTGCGTGACAAGCTTCTGGAATAGTAGCATCAAGTTTTAGAGCTGCTTTTGCAAACTTGATAGATCTTTCAAACTCACCTTTTGCAAAGTATGCTTGACTTAGTAGAGTATAAACTTCGGCTTGGTCTGGTTTGAGTTCAATAGACTTTTCTAAAGCCATAATAGCTTTTGTATTCTCTCCCATGTCTATTAAACACTGTCCCAAAAACTTATGAGTCTCTGAAATGTTGGCATCTGCACGTACAGATTTTTCACATTCGTCTACCGCTTTTTGAAGCTTTCCTTGACGAGCAAAATATTGAGCTGA
>JAEUQL010000724.1 GCA_016789295.1 Blastocatellia bacterium
TGAGATACGTATGCTTTTTTCTCATGCTCTCAAGCTTCGAGGTTATCAAGTAGTCGAAGCTTCTGATGGTGCGTTAGCTGTTGAAGCTGCCGAAAGGTATAGACCAGATCTGGTAATTATTGATCTAATGATGCCGGCAATGAATGGGATAGAGGCATCAAAAAAGATACGCCAGCTTCCTTACCTTCAACAAGTTCCGATAATCTGTGTAACAGCCTATGAATCTTCACAGCTTCTGTCAGAAGAAGATCAAGATCTTTGGCAGGTAGTTATGAGGAAACCTGTAAAGTTGAGTGCTCTTCAGGCAGAAGTTGCTCGCTTTCTTAGAAAATAGAAAGCTTAGAATATAAACTCGGCAGATAGACTTTTTTAGTTGCGTGCATGCAGACAAAGGTCAGTACTCAGATACCTTTCGCCACGGTCTCCAAAGATCACAACAACTGTTCCTGAGTCGAGTTTCTCGGCCTCTTGTATAGCTGTCCAGAGTGTTGCTCCCGAACTTATACCGGTAAATATCCCTTCAGCTAAGGCTACTGAACGTGCTGTCTCTATAGCGTTTTCATCGCTGACCCCTACAAGTTCATCTACAAGTGACATGTTGCAGATTCCCGGTAAATAGCTTCCATCCAGATGTAGCAGACCTTCAATTCTGCTTATAGGCTGTGCGGGATGAACCCCAATGACACGAGTGGTAGGGTTAACTTCTTTGAGTTTTTTACCAACTCCCATAATCGTTCCGCCTGTCCCAATGCCAGCAATAAAAGTAGTGATAGAGCCGTTGGTCTGATCTAGTATTTCTGCTGCTGTCGTGCAGTAATGAGCGTAAGGATTGTAGCAGTTCTCATTTTGGTCTATGTAGAAATAACCATTACCAGAAGCGGCAAGCTCTTTGGCTGCTTCTATGTGAGCGTGTGGGTTGTGGCGAGAGGTGAGTATAAGTTCTGCTCCCCACATCCTCATCATTACACGTCGTTCCATACTTTTGGATTCTGGCATGAAGATCTTGGTCTTGTAGCCTTTTAGCGATGCGACCATAGACAGAGCAATACCCGTGTTGCCGCTGGATGCTTCAACTATTACATTGTTAGGTTTTAATCTACCGTCTTGCTCGGCTTGCTCTATCATAAACTTTGCAATTCTGTCTTTTAGAGAACCGCTTGGGTTCATCATTTCGAGCTTGGCATAGATTTTTACAGTTGGTTTCTTTTCAAAGGACTTTAACCGTACAAGAGGAGTGTTACCAATAAGGCGTAGTAGATGATTCTCTTTTGACATATATAAAAGTTCTATCACTAGATTCAGACCTTTGATATATTAAACCAAAGTGGGTGGAAATGGAAATGTGCTAGTGTGGATTGTCAGTAGCAGCCTTTTTACAAAGATCCAGATAACGAGAAGCTACTGTACAACCTCCAACAGTCTCTCCTACTAGATATACAACTTTTTTCAGCTTTTCTATCTGCTTAAGGCTTTTTTGGGCTATCAGTTCGGCTTTTGCCATAGCAAGCTCAACAGCCGTTCCCGATCTGTTGAAGTCTTGTATGAGCCGGGATTTCAGAGCCTCCTCTGCACCTATTCTGGTTGCTGTTGCAAATAGCTGATTTGAAAAAGAGAGGCTGGTTGCTAATGGAAGTCGGCGCGTTCCTCCAAATCCTGTAACTATACCAATCTTTGCACCTGGGTGAGCCAAAACTGTAGTAGAAGAGCCATAGCGAAGGTCACACGAGAGAGCTAGATCCAAGCCCCCACCCATGCAGTAGCCATCTATGGCTGCTATTACAATCTGTGGACAACTCCGGATCTGGTCAAAGAGCCGTTTACCAAGCTCCGAAAATGCTACAGCCTTTTGTGAATCTAGGGTAAGAAGCTCATTTATATCTGCACCTGCAGCAAATGCCTGACCAACTCCGCCAATAACAACAGCAGATATATAACTTTGCTGAGAGAGTTCTTTCAGTTGGACTGTAAGCAGTTTCAGTGTTTCTACGCTTAGAGTATTTAACGACTCAGGCCGATTTATAGCAACAACTGCTATCTTACCGAAGTGTGTTGTAGAGACCAAACTGCTTTTCATCAATCTTTTAAGGCGTTTCCTTTTGTGTAAGAATAAGAATAACCATCACAAGAAAATAAAAGGTTGCAGCAGGTATATTTAATGCCTTCAATGG
>JAEUQL010000725.1 GCA_016789295.1 Blastocatellia bacterium
AGTATCTAAATCTTCCGCTCAGCTCTGCTTGCACTCTCCCTTTTTCTGTGTAGAGAAGGTACCCTCCTTTGAAATCTAAGTACACCCGCCCAACACTGTAGCCTTCTGGAAAAAAAGAATTAAAGCTCTCTGCAAAGAAATCGTCCCAACCGTAGAGTCTTAGATCCATTACTTTCGATTGTTCTCAAACATTGGTTCCATCTTCACTGTTGTTTGGCGAAGTGCAGGCTCTTCTTTGACCGAGCGATCAGCACTTATCTGGCCAGTTTGAAGTAAGGATGTAAGGACTTTATAAGTTGTATAGTTGCAACAGTCTGCTTTACCAAGCAGTTCGCATAACGGAGCCTTCTTCTCTATCAGCCCCCAGATCTGTTCTGCATAGCGTTTTCTATCCTCGTCACTGTCTGGCCAGTCGAGGCTATCTTTTTCAATCTTAAATGTCGTTGTTAGATCGGGCAGTTCTTGGCGCAAGTTCTGTATCTCATCTTGCAGTCTATGGGCTTCGAGCAGAAGGTTCATGGTTGGCATACGTATTGGAGCCGTATCAGCCAGATCTTCTGAAAGGTCTTCAAGTTCAAAAGAGAATGTACCTGCAAGTGGCATCTGGAAAAGTTGGTAGAAAGCTTCTTCACTACTTCTCAGACCAAACTTGATATATCTGATCTCGCCTGCTTCAAAATAGATCCTTGCAAACGGTGGTATAGCACCTATTGCACCTGCACCATCAGAATCGTCGTCTGTCTTCGGATAAAGTGAAAGTACTCCTATATCGCGCAAGTTATTGAGTGTCTGGACAATTGTAGCAAGATCGAAGTGGTGTACATCACCTTGCAGTTTGCGGGAGTTGCGCCTTGATTGTAGCTGGCTCTCGCTTGCATTAAGGCGCTGACAAAGTAGGCTGCTAAATTTGACCGCAAACTCTGGATTGTCTTGTAGCAACTGCTTCAGAGTCTCTGTCGAGAGCACAAAGATCTCTGCGTCTTCTGCAACACGTGCTTCTGAACGGTGTTTGCCATTTATCAGAGCAAGTGATTCACCAAGTGACTCACCACTGGAAAGGAAATCTACAACCGTGGGTCTTCCACTAGCATCACGCACTGCCGATATTTCTATCAATCCACTAAAGATTACATAAATAAAATTGCACTCTTCACCTATGCGGAAAAGATAGCTTCCAGCAGGGTACTGCTTGATCTCACCGTGCTGTATGACCTCTTGAAGCGTCTTCCAAGTAAGCTCTTGAAAGAGTGGGCAGGAAGAGAGAAACTCTACTTCATCTTTTGAAGAGATCAAGAAGTTTACCTGTAACTGTAGCCCATCAGGACCAAAAGAGAGGGCATCACCATTCTTTAGTGGAGATCTCATCACACGCACTTCATTGAGAAAAGTCCCATTGCTGCTGTTGAGATCGTAGACAAAAAGTTCATTGGCCTCACACCTCAGTTCTGCATGAGCACGCGAAGCTACAGAATGGCGTCCACTGCTGTCATAAAGAGCGAAATCACAGCTTGGTGCCCGACCTACGCGAATAATGGGCTGACTAAACTGCTTTGTACTACCTGGATGCGTGCCATTTAGATACTTTAACTTGACGAACATTGGCAGATCTCTCCTAAAAACTGTTTTGCCTATAGGCTTAGTCTAAAATCTTTGAAAGCCTCAGATCAAATTTCACAGAAATCAACTTGAAAAGCTGTTTTCGATAAAAAAAGGCTTAGAGATACATCTTGTGTGAACTGAGCATTATATAGATTCTCTGCCTTTATGTGCAATTATTAATCTATAACCTCACTCCAATTTTTGCTACTGTTGCAGAAGTAATCTTAGTCAGATCCACTGGTGAGAGAAGAACCTGCAGACCACGTCGTCCGGCACTTATGCTTATAACAGGAAATTCCAGAGCCGTAGCGTCAAGGTAGAAAGGGTATCTCTTCTTTACACCTAGCGGCGAAACTCCACCTCGTATATAACCTGTTAGTGAAAGTAGTTCCTTCACAGCAACAAGCTCTAACTTCTTATCTGAAGCTATCTTTGCTAAAGCTTTCAGATCCAATTCCATATCTGCTGCAACACCAGCCATCACAACCCCAGCCCGGCTACCTCGCGCTACAAGAGTCTTGAAAACCTGCTGAGGGACAAGCCCTATCTTTTCTGCAACTATAGTAG
>JAEUQL010000726.1 GCA_016789295.1 Blastocatellia bacterium
CCGGAAGGAATGTCGATGCGTGTTGTAGCCGACCATGCACGTGCTACAGCCTTTTCCATAGCAGATGGTATACTTCCAGGAAATGCTGGTCGTGGTTATGTGCTAAGAAAGATAATGCGCAGAGCTATTTATCACGGTAGTAGAAGGCTTGAAATGTCAGATCTGTTCTTTCATAAAGTAACCGATTTTGTTACCCATATGATGGGTGGAGCCTATCCAGAACTACTCACAGCAAAAAGCTTTACAGAAAAGATAGTTCAGGGTGAAGAACGTAGATTTCGCAATACTCTTAACACCTGCTTGCCAAGATTCAATGAACTACTGGAGCGCACCGGTGGGCAGCTACCAGAATACAGAGAGCTTGCAAGGCTCTATGACACATACGGCATGCCATTCGATCTGATGAAAGTGATGCTTGAACATCAAGGTCATGAATGGAATCAAGATGACTTTGACCATGCTTTAACAGAGATACAGCAACCAGAAACCCAGACCACAACAGTTACTCCAAAAGTTCGCGAAATTTATCAGAAAGTTGCACAAGGATTAGCAAAAACAGTTTTTACGGGTTACGAGGGCACAGAACTTCTAGGTTCAAAAGTCCTTGCTTTGTTAAAAAATGAACAGGAAGTTCCTGTTTTGCTGGAGGGTGAAGAAGGTGAGTTAGTTCTTGATAGGACTCCTTTCTATGCAGAATCTGGTGGTCAGGTTGGCGACACAGGAACGGTAGAGAAAGAAGGTATAGTTGTTCGAGTAGCAGATACATTCTCGCCTGTGTCTGGTCTGTATATACACAAGGTCAAAGTTGAACAAGGCAGCATAAATGTGGGAGATGAAGTTGCTGCACTGGTTGCTGCAGAAAGACGCAGACGAATAATGCTCAACCACACAGCTACACACTTGATGCATGCAGCACTCAAAGAGGTTCTTGGTCCACACATCAAACAGGCAGGCAGTCTTGTTGCTCCAGACCGTCTACGCTTCGATTTCACCCACTATGCAGCACTGACCGATGAAGAGATAAATGAGATAGAACGCCTGGTTAACGATCAAATTCAACGCAACCCAGAAGTAACCAAGCAGGAAATGGCTTTAGAAGAGGCTCTTTCAACAGGTGCAGTAGCACTTTTTGGTGAGAAGTATTCTGCGCAGGTTCGTGTTGTAGCAGTTCCGGGTTTTAGCTTGGAGCTTTGTGGAGGTACTCACGTTGCAGCAACAGGTGACATAGGGCTTTTCAAAATCATAAGTGATAGCTCGATCTCAGCAGGTATACGCCGCATAGAAGCTATTACTGGTCCAGTGGCTTTCGAACGCTATCAGCAGGCTACAGAACTGCTCGATCAGATTTCTCTCAGCTTCAAGACAGGTTGGCAAGATATTCCTTCACAAATAGAGAAGCTACAAGCTTCTCTTAAAACTGCAAACTCTCAGGTTGAGGCTCTTAAACTGAAGCTTGCAAGCCAGGCTGTTGCCTCTAGTCTTACTCAAAGCCGTGAAGTTGCTGGGGTCAAAATCTTTTCTCAGCAGGTAGAAGAGTTGGATCGTGGCGGGATGCGCCAGCTAGCCGACAATTTAAGTCAACAATTGGGGTCGAGTGTAGTCGTTTTAGGAATGAAAGAAGATGGTAAAGCGGCTCTTATAGTTAGAGTTTCAAACGACTTAACCAAGAAGTTGAGTGCAGGTAAGATTGTAAAAGAGCTTGCAGCGATTGTTGGTGGTGGTGGTGGTGGCAGACCCGACATGGCAGAAGCTGGTGGACGAGACGCTACAAAGCTTACAGATGCGTTGGATGCTACCTATGAGACTGTAGCATCAATGCTACAGTAGAGCTATTCAACAAGGTCTAAGTCCAGTGTTTACAGGATTTAGACCTTTATCCAAACTTCTTTTCTGTTCTATTCCCTCCAGACATTATCTACAAACTGCCTTGCTACAGAATTGAGTGAAAAGCTACTTAAATTGGCAGGAGTTTATATCCAACATTGCAAAAAAGAGCAGCTAAAGATAAAATTTTGACCCTTTTCTCTTTTTTCTCTCCTAACAGATAAAAATTGTGGTATAAGACCTACTGCTTTCTACTTCAGAAATAGAGCTTTTTAAACTCTGTCAAATCTGGCATTGCCATTTTTGACAATAGACAATGCCAGATTTGGCAGG
>JAEUQL010000727.1 GCA_016789295.1 Blastocatellia bacterium
TAACCTTGTGGTTTATAACTATCCACCTGCTATACACAAAGATGTTGAAGTGATAGAACGACAAGAGCGTGGAGTAAACATCTACTGGTTTAAAGATCAAGAATCCAACAGATACTTTAAGACACAAAGACGTGAGTATGAAGTGATAAGACTGATAGATGGAACTCGCACACTCAATCAGATATGTCATGAAGTAAAGGAAAATTTTGGTCTTAATCTATCACCTGTAAAACTTGCACAGATAATTGCAAAACTCGACAGCTTAGGGCTTATAGATGGTGTAAAGAAAGCAGGGACTACAGAAAAAAAAGCAACAGGACTGTTTGCAACTAAGCAGTACAAAGTTTACAACCCAGATAAAGCTTTCGAAAAGATGGATCGTTATCTTGGATGGATATTTACAAAAACTTTTGTGTTAGGCTCTTTGGCAGCTATGAGCCTAATTCTCTTTACTCTCTATCAACACTACACAGAATTTTATGTACACTTTCGCAGTATTAATAAGTCTTACGGCTATTTGATGCACATCCTTCCTGTTTTGATAGTTGTCTCCTTGCACGAAATAGGACACGGATTAACGTGTAAACATTATGGTGGTCGAGTGACAGACACGGGCTTTATGATGTTTAACATGATAATCCCTGCTGGTTATTGTAATGTGAGTGATGTTTATCTGTTTAGCAACAAGCTACACAAAGTGTATGTCTTACTGGCTGGACTTTATACTCAATATTTGATAGCAACAATAGCTGCGGCAGGCTGGTTAATAAGTGCTCCACATTCACTTATAGGAGATCTTTGCTGCTTCTTCTTTGTTGGGGCAACGGCTTCCACGGTTATCAATCTAATTCCATTTATGAAGTTAGATGGTTACTACACACTCACAAATCTGTTAGGTGAGCACAATCTACAACAGATATCCATAAGCTATGTCAAGGAGGTTGCAAGTCATCTGTTTTATGGAGAGCCTATAAAGAGAAAGGATTTAAGGTTTTGGCAGAAGGCACTCTATTTTCTCTTTGGTGGCACTTCGCTCGTTTTTATGAGCGTCTTTCCACTACTACTTTATGTAACCTATTTGGGAATGCTCTCTTCAGGAGCATCTCTTGGATTAAATGCAATCATCACTATCTTTTTTGGAATAAAGTTCTACAAACCATTGTTGACAATAGTGATAGCACCTTTCTATGGACTTCTTACGTTGCTGAAAGTTGTTTTCAGTAAGGCTTTTCCAAAAGATGCACGTGTACGTAGTAGTTTTGCGGTTTCGCTAGTTTTAATAGGGCTTGTTTCTGTTTTGTTTGGTCATTGGAATAAAAAAATAAAAGCAGAATGTATGATTTCTCTCCCTTCTGCAGCAGCAGTGCCAATAACTTCTACTCAAGAAGGAGTAGTTTCAGAGTTGTATGTTAAAGACCAGCAGATGATAAAGTCTGGACAGTTAATAGCTACTATAAAGAGCTATCAATCTGACATTACATTAACTAGGCTTGTTGATGAGATTGCAGAGCTACAGCAAAAACAGCAGGTATTAGAAAGAGAAATCGGTTTGAGGAAGATAGAGTTTGAAAAAGCAAAAGAGCTTGCAAAAAATTATCGTGAATCAGAAGACGAACTGGTCAAGGAAAGAGAGATGATACATGAGAATCTTCCACCAGATCTGGAAGTAGCTCACCAGCAAGTAGAGAAGTCACAATCTACAGTTGAGGTCAGGAAAAGCAGACTTGAACGGGCAGAAAAGCTTTTTGCATCACAACTGGTTCCACAAACTATCTACGATAACGCTCTTTTAGAGTACAAGAAAGCTTTGGAAGAGCTGAAAGAGGCTGAGAGCAGGCTTGAAAAAGCTACCATTGAACACCGTCGCACTACAAATCGTTGGGTAAATCGTGCTGATGTAGCTGCTCATCAAGCAGAAGAGATGGGTAAGAAGCTTGAAAAGGCAAAACTCTCTTTGCAAGAGTTGCAGAAGTCTATAGAGGCCAAAGAGCAAGAGTACAAAGTTGCTTTAGAGCAAGGAGAGCAACTCAAGCTTTTTGCTGCCAAGGATGGTATAGTTGTACCTGCAGCATACAATCCGCCAAATAACCGTTCGATAACTGCAGCAAATACTGCTGAAGCAACAGTGGATGTAAAGGCAAAAGATATCAAA
>JAEUQL010000728.1 GCA_016789295.1 Blastocatellia bacterium
CTCCTGAGTATTTGAGAGACAAATCACGAATTACACAAGTAATAAGAGCAATTATAGATCTTTCAGAAGTTGCTGGTAATCACAGTCGTTTTCTTTATGACTTCTCTCCAGATTCTGTAGTTTTTCGCTGGACTAACGACTTTGCACCAAGAATGCTGTACAGCTTTAAAATGGATACAAAAGGTAATCTCTCTTTACCCGATTTAATTGAGAAAGTCAAAGCTAAAGACATTGCAGCTTGTGAACTCTATATTGGAGGCTCTATTGTAGAAAGATTATCAAAGGATGATAAGTCAACGCTAGAAGGAGCGACCATTGAGCCTGGAGTCAAAAATCTAGTGACCAAGTTGGAAAACAAGATCAAAAAAGATCTAGATATAGTAGAAAATGTGCCTACAAATGGAGAATGAAATGCAAATAGTGGGACTTTACGTATCTGTTCCTGTTGCTTCTTTTAAAGTTCCTCGTGCAAGAGAATACTTTGAAACCTTTCCTTGTCCGCCTCCGGCTACTGTTTATGGAATGCTCTTGTCTTTAGTAGGAGAGATAAACAGATCTGTTCATAAAGGAGTAGAAATTGCTATTGGAATGCTTTCTGAACCTGAAAAATCTCTAATCTTGAGAACTGTATGGAGAATCAAACGAAAAAAGACTGCACTTGGTACAGGAAAAAATAAACGGCCAGATTACCAAGAAGTTCTAACTAATGTTCATTTTGCTGTTTGGATAAGACCAGGACAAGATGTTAACAAGTCTTTTCCATTGGCAAAGCGTATTCACCAGGCAGTATCTAACCCATCATCTATTACAAGATTTGGTGGACTTTCTCTTGGAGAAAGTACTTTTCTTGTTGACGAAGTAAAGTTTCTGGAATGGAAAAACTTGAAATGCTTGAAATGTAGGCTTCTTACTCTAGAAAATGAAGGTCTCTTATCTTTACCTATCTGGCCAGATCATGTTGGCTTTTTTACACGATGGGGACAGTACAATCTCATAGACTTTGACCTTTCAGAAAATCTTCCAGAAACAGCTTGGACAGTAATTCGACCTCCAGAGTAACTTACCAAACCAGTCTTTTTAAGAGTCTTTGTTTAAAACAAAGACTCTTTCTACAACAAACTACTCAACCAAAAATTATCGAGGTGCATATGACAGAATATCTCAGTGTTCATTCACTTCACGCACTTGCTTACTGCGAAAGGCTCTTTTATTTAGAGGAGATAGAGCGTTTACGTATTGCAGATGCTGCAGTTTATGCTGGAAGAAGATTACACATCGAACTTGAAAAAGAAGATGATGAGTTAGATCGTGTCAGCTTCAGTCTGCAAAGTGAAAAATGGGGGCTTATTGGCAAAATTGATTGTATAAGAAGACGTGATGGTCAACTCATTCCTTACGAGCACAAACGTGGAAGATCGGCCAATTCAAAAAGCTGGCCTAGCGACCGACTTCAGATCATCGCCTATGCTGCATTATTAACCGAACAGACTGGTAACAATATTATTGAAGGTCGTATTCGCTACCATGCTGATAACAAAACTGTTCGCATTCCCATCAATGAAGAAGCTATAAAGGAACTTGAAGCAGCTACTACACGAGCAAGAGAACTACAAAGTAGTGTTGAGAGACCTCCTGTAGCTGCTAATGAGAGGCTTTGTGTCCGTTGCTCTCTTGCTCCGGCCTGTCTTCCAGAAGAAACACGGCTAGCTAAAGAGCCAGAGCGTAAAACTTTGAAGCTCTTTCCTTCTGAAGATAGCAGACAGACAATTCATGTCCTAAGTCATGGATCACAAGTTGGAAAGAAAGGTGATCGAATAGAAGTGACTTCACCAGAAGAGTCGAGCCGTCTTTTTCCAGCAAATGAAGTTGGGCAGATAGTACTTCACGGGTTTTCTCAAATTAGCACTCAGATGCTTGGCTTATGTAGTGAAAAAGAGATTGGTGTACATTGGATTAGTGGAGGAGGCAGGTATTTAGGTTCTTGGCAAGCCGGTTCTGGTTCTGTACAAAGACGGATAAGGCAATACAGAGCACTAACAGATGAAAAGCTCAAGCTTTATCTTGCAAAAAAGCTTGTAGAAGCAAAGGTACGTAGTCAACTAAGCTTCCTTCTTCGTGCAAGTCGAGAATCAGGCCGAAACTCAACACAAC
>JAEUQL010000729.1 GCA_016789295.1 Blastocatellia bacterium
ATAGTTGTTCTACCTGCGATTGGACTTCTACTCTTTCTGGTTTCGAGTGGGCAGTTGTGTATCAACTGTGCAAAAGTAACAGGCAGTTATACAACAGATATAAAACTTGATGAGTCCAGTTTGTCGATAAATGTAGTGTTAAAACAAGATCAAGGAAATATTGTTGGTCAAGTGGTAGTCTCTGAGCAGAAGCCACCAACCCCATCTAATGCTTCCAGACAATATCTTGAAGTGATACATACAGGAAAGATTCGTCAGCGTACTGTAGCATTTAAGACTTATCCACGCAGTGGACAAACACCACGCTTTGAGTTTACTGGAGAAGCTGTTGGCGAGCACGAACTTAAAGGAAATCTAGTTGTCAACATGCCAGAGATCGGCTGTGTAGGAAGATTTCCAGTAGACTTAAAGTAGAAACTCTATCTGATCATTCCTATCAGTCTCAAAAAGTGGGCTGCTCCAAAATAAGAGGCTGCAGCTCCACACCAAACAAGCAGAAGATTTATAACTAGATCCGTTTTTGGAGAACTTTGTTCCTGCCTTTCTGATAGCAAACGGTAGACACCTGTCAAAACTAGTACTATGCCTGCTAAGAAAAGCGTACCGAAAAAGCCTGCTGTAGCGTTCAAAAAAACCGTTGCAAGTAGAAAAGATATTATCTTGGAGCCACCCATCCTTCCGAAAGGGACTGAAAAGCTTGTAGGTTTATCTTCCAGATTAAGAAACAGTTGATCATCCGGTATGACAACATCTCTGCAACGTAAACACTCCCCAGATTCTGGGTCTATTGCATCGGCCTTATGACAGATCTCGCACCTTTCAGCAAACCCTTCATTACGAACCCTTAATCCAAGTGTCATCCTAATTACTGCTCCACAAATAGTTACTTCTCTGCTTTAGTAAACAGGAAAGATCGGAAGAATTTTGCCTGGTAATGGCTCGTTCTTGTAGATTACCCTTTCCAGAAACAGCCCCGATGGAGGTGAAGTCCAAGCGGCAGGACTGTTTGAGTAGTTTACGAGCATATGAGCAAACTCTTCAACAGTTAATCTTGCTCGACCAACTTCAACCAGACTTCCCATCAGACGACGAACCATTTTCCACAAAAAATGTGATGCAGCGATACGAAAAAGTATAAGACTGCCACAAGTAGCAACTTCGCTTGCAGTTACTTTCACTAGTGTAGACTCTTTAGTTTTTTCAGAAAAAGATTGAAAATTGTGCATGCCCAAGATTAGAGAAGCTGCTCGCTTCATCTCTTTTACATCTAGTCGGTCTTTTACCCACCAGACATATGGCTTACCAAAAGCTGTTCGACGAGTAGAAATCTGATAGAGATAGTACCTGAGTGTAGCACTGTGTCGTGCATGAAAATCCTCGCCTGCCTGTCGAACTCTTAGAATGTTGATGTCGTGAGGAAGAACTCTATTTAAATGAATCTCTATTTCTACTGGAGAGAGTTGGCACGATCTGACTCGCAAGTGTGCAACCTGCCCTGCAGCATGTACTCCCGCATCCGTCCTACCCGATCCACCTATCTCAAAAGGTTCTTTCAGAAAAGTTCCCGCAGCTTTGACAATCTCTCCTTGGACTGTTCTGCAGTGGGGTTGCTGCTGCCACCCTCCATAACGTGTCCCATCGTATTCAATATCCAATCTCCAAGTTGGCATCTTTTATCCTTAGCAAAATAGTTTATTAGTAGCTAGGTCTGTAATCTTAACAAGGTTCTGGCATCAGATTTTTTCTGTTGACTCAGACTTTCAACTCTGATAGTTTGCCCTAAAGCACTATCTTGGCGACATAACTCTTTAAATAAAAGCTTACAAGAGAAAGATCAAAAAGCCAGTAAACTCTGCCTGCTCTTTAGAAGCGGGAATATAGGACGGAGGCTACTCTAATGCACAAGCTTGGGAGATTTACCCTAATTGCTGCGATTTCACTGTTGTTTCTGTTTATAACTACCAGTTTTGCTCAAGAAGGTGGGAACAAGAACCTTATAGCTGCTGGAGACTTGGCCTATTTCGCTGGATTTATTAGTGAAAACCAGCTTCAACCAGATATGAAGATTGTGAGTTCCATAACACAGCCCTACCGAATTTCGCTATATTCCGGCGAGACCATCTATGCAAACAAAGGTGAGTCTCAA
>JAEUQL010000072.1 GCA_016789295.1 Blastocatellia bacterium
GGCGCGACTTCACGCAGCCCAAGGGCAATGGCACGGGCAGCCTCACTTGGACTCATAGACTCTTTTAATCCGCCTGGTGCAACAAGTAGCCTTAAAGTCTCATTGGTAGTCATTGTTTACCCCTTGTTTCTTAAGAATTGGAATTGGTATGGCAAGGCAATATTTCACACATTTCAGGCTTTGTCATATACTCAGCAAGAAAGTTAAGAGTTTAGATCAAAAAACAGATAAATATATATGAGGATTTCAAATGGTAGCACCTGTAAGTGAGATTGTGTGGACTGCCCAAGAGCTTTCAATATTTGAAATAGAAGGCTTTGAGCAAAGAATGTCACAGATAAGGGAGAAAATCCAACCAAAACTACGCGCAATAGGTGAAAGGTTTTCACAACCACTCAGTCGGTTAACATCTCAACCTTGCTACGCACACGTAGCCAAGCACATGCGTCGGACGGTCAATCCACCACCTGAAACTTGGGTAGCTTTTGGCCCTTCAGCTCGTGGCTATAAACAGTTTTGTCATTATGCTTTTGTAGTGAGTGCTAAGGCAGTTCATCTGCGCGTAGTTGTTAAGTCAGAAGCTCCCAACAGACACGAACTGTCGGAGAGGCTGCGCAAAGAAGCCACACAACTGTTCAAAGAGACAAAAGATATTGCACTACGCTCTTATTGGAACTGGAACTTTAAAGAAAGTGCGCCACTAATAGGCAATGGTGAAGCTTTTTGGCAGGAAGCAGCAGCTAAGCTTGCCCTAAAAACTGGAGAATTTGATGTTGGTATTGAATTTAGTGGAGATAGTAGAAGCGTCAACATCTCAGAAGGTGATTTAATGAGAGCATTTGAGCAGCTTTCTCCAATCCACCAGACGCTCAGATAAGAATTTGTCCTATCAGTTAATAGTTTTTGCTACAAACAGTAGAAAAACTTAGGTTCACCTGTTGCTTTTCACCTTTGTTGCTTTTGCGACTATCCAAAAGTCAAGCAAGTAATCAAAATTTAAGCTTTTAGAACAGAGTACAGAAGCCAATCAGTCTCAAGGAGAAGAAGTAAGTTATGAATGGGTTGATGATGGATACACCTTTGACTATACAGATGATCTTGGAAAGAGCACGGACATTTTTTCCAAAGAAAGAGATAGTCACAAAACTTGCCAATGGAGTTCATCGCTACACTTATAAGGATTTCTACCATCGTGTAGCTAAATTAATTACAGTTCTAGATCAGCTTGGAGTCAAAAATAGCGACCGTGTAGCAACTTTTGCTTGGAACAACTACCGCCATTTGGAACTCTATTTTGCCATACCTTGTAGTGGTGCTGTCTTGCACACTCTCAATATAAGGCTTGCTCCAGACCAGCTTGCCTATATTATCAATCACGCAGAAGATCAGGTGATCTTCTTTGACGCAATGTTTGCACCACTGATGAAGCAACTCAAACCACATTTGAAGAGCGTCAAGCAGTTTGTTGTTATGGATGGAGGAGCTATTGAAGACGATGACTTCAAGGCCCTCTCTTATGAAGAGCTTATTGAAGCTGCTGCGGAAGGTTCCTTTCCAGAACTTAAAGAAGATATGGCGGCAGGTCTATGCTACACCTCTGGTACTACCGGAAATCCAAAAGGTGTGCTCTATTCGCACCGTTCACTCTTTCTTCACTCAATGGCAATGACAATGAAAGATAATACAGGTTTGTGCGAAGAAGACCGGATACTTCCAATTGTGCCAATGTTTCACGCAAACGCTTGGGGTATGCCTTATACATCAGCAATGATAGGCGCAACGCTGGTACTTCCCAACCAATTTATGCAGCCTATAGATATTCTGAAGTTGCTTATAGAAGAGAAAGTGACTGTAACGGCTGGAGTCCCGACAATATGGATTGGGGTAATCCAATTACTTGAAAAAGAGCAGTTTGATCTAAGTAATTTAAGAGTAGTCTTGATCGGCGGATCGGCTGTTCCTGCATCTATAATCGACTACTTTGACAGAAAATACTCTATAGCTGTACTTCAAGCCTGGGGAATGACAGAAACTTCACCTCTTGGTTCCATAGGGCGTCTCAAGAGTTATATGCAGTCGCTTAGCAAGCAAGAACAGTTAGCAATTAAGACCAAGCAAGGTATTGCAGTTCCTTGCATAGAGATACGTGCCATAGGTGATAATGGTCAGGTTATAGAATGGGACGGCAAGAGCTTGGGTGAATTGCAAGTGCGTGGGCCTTGGGTAGCATCTGGCTATTTCAACACGGACGAACGTGCAGAAGCTTTTCGTGATGGCTGGTTTTCTACAGGTGATATTGTAACTATCGACGCAGAAGGCTACATTTCGATAGCCGACCGAGCCAAAGATCTTATAAAAAGTGGTGGTGAATGGATTTCGAGTGTAGATTTAGAGTTAGCTCTCTTGGGACACCCAAAGATAAGAGAAGCCTCTGTAATTGCAGTTGCACACGAAAAGTGGGTGGAAAGACCCTTGGCCTGTATAGTCTTAAAAGATCAGTTTAAAGGGCAAGTTAGTTCAGAAGAGATTATAGATTTCTTGCGTGACAGGTTTGCATCTTGGTGGCTCCCAGATGCAGTGGTCTTTATAGACGAGATACCAAAAACCAGTGTTGGTAAATTTGACAAAAAGCAGTTGCGTAATCAATACAAAGAGTTCAAGTTACCAGAAAAATAGTAGCCTGATGGCTGCAGCAACAATGTTGGCAGTGCTATAAGTATGCAGTAGCAAGTAGAGTAAGCAGACTAACAATGGATAAAGACAAAACTAAGAACCTGTCTTTATCCATAACTTGCTACTTCTCTAATACAAGCTTACTAAGTCCTCTTGGATAAAGTAAAAAGTCATTGCATAGCAGACAAGCCTCTACTAGAATCGTAAAATCTGTACGGCTACTTTTAGCAGGCTTTTTCTGACACACATTTTTCCTAAAAACATTATTTACCTGCTTGCAAAGAGCTAGACCTCTCCAAAGCTAGAGGATATTCGTAGGTCTCTATTTAAGATTTAACTGTTAGTAGAGGTGAGTCTTGGAAAAATATCCAAAGTACGTAGAACTATTGAAGGGAATGAATCTAGATCTGCTCTGCAGTTTTGAAGACACATTTCTACTGAAAGAAGGGCCAATAGATTTAACACATCTCAAGTGTGAGAAGGACATACCAAAGGAAGAAGTTATAAGACTACTTAGGCTGACCATAAAAGATAAGCTAGAGAAGACGCACATCACACTCGACCAGTTTGCAAAGATGCTAAGTATGACAGGAACTGAAAAAGAGCGTAGAACTCTATATCTGCATTTAGGACGTTGTCCAGAGTGCGCAGCAAAGGTAAGCAAGGAATATATACCGCTCTTTGCAGACATATTTAAGGGTACGGGAGACAGCTCTTTTCAAGACAGTAGCGGCAGTAGTGGACGCAGTAAATAGGGTCGATAAAGGTTTCCAGCAGTAGAATATTAAAACCAGAAAGTTTTGGAGGTTTTGGGGAGGCTTAGAAGATAGACTCTCCTAAAGACGATGAAAGAATACAGGCTTTTTGTTGGTGGCGTTTGGCAAAGAAGCGATCAGGTAGTTGATGTCTATTCGCCGTTTACAGGTGAGCGTCTTGGAACTACATATCTGGCAAACGCCAGCCAAATTGAAGCTGCTATAGAGAGAGCGAGTCAAGTTTCTCCTCTGATGGCTGAGCTTCCAAGCTACAGGCGTGCTGAGATACTGCTAAAAGTAGCTGCAGGGATCAGGTATCGTGCAGAAGAGCTGGTTCGTCTCATAGCAAGCGAAGTTGGCAAGCCTATCAAAACTGCACGCATAGAAGTAGAGCGTGCACAGCAGACGTTTACTATAGCAGCCGAAGAGAGTAAGCGTATTGAAGGTGAGCTTCTTCCTGTCGATATAGACACAGCATCAGAAAATAGATTAGCAATTGTGCGCCGCTTTCCTATTGGGGTTGTATCAGCTATTACTCCTTTCAACTTTCCACTCAACCTTGTAGCTCATAAGCTTGCACCAGCCTTTGCGGCAGGGAATACGGTTATTCTAAAGCCTGCTCCTCAAGCACCACTGACAGCAATTACTTTGGCTGAAATCTTTGCTGAGGCTGGACTGCCTGAAGGTGCTTTAAGTGTAGTTGCTTGTCAAAATGATGTTGCATCACAGCTTGTTACAGATCAAAGAGTCAAGATGCTCTCCTTTACAGGAAGTGCACTGGTTGGCTGGCAGCTTAAAAAAATGGCCTATGACAAACGTGTCTTGCTAGAGCTTGGAGGAAATGCTGCTGTAGCTATTCATTCTGATGCAGACCTCGATCTAGCTGCTTCGCGTTCTGTAATGGAAGTTTTGCCTATTCTGGTCAGGTATGTATTTCGGTACAGAGAATATATGTTCACCAACCAGTCTATGAGCAGTTTTTGGAGAAGTTTCTTTGGTTGACAAAAGAGCTTAAGACAGGTTCTCCGCTAAACGAAGAGACCGATGTAGCACCTATGATTAGTGAAGCCGAAGCTATGCGGATAGAAGGTTGGGTTAAGCAGGCTGTAGACGGTGGTGCTGAAGTTTTGCTTGGTGGGCACAGGCACGGAGCTTTTTTTGAACCAACTATCATAAGAGATGTCGATCCAAAACTGCCTCTCTGTTCCAAAGAGGCTTTTGCACCTGTTGTAGTAGTGGGTAGCTATAACAGTTTTGACGAAGCCCTATCCCTTATAGACAATTCAGAGTATGGTCTACAAGCTGGCATTTTTACACGCGATATAGAAGCAATATTCAAGGCATACAAAAAACTTTCTGTTGGAGGGCTTATTGTAGGAGATATCCCAACTTATCGTGTGGACAATATGCCATATGGGGGAATGAAGCAGTCGGGCATGGGAAGGGAAGGGATAAAGTATGCTATGGAAGAGATGATGGAGATAAAGACACTGATCCTACGTCTGAATAGGTAGATGGTGACATTTTCAGGCTTTCGGTCAGTAGAGAGTGCCAGTTTTGTAGTTCTACTGGTAGAATCTTTCTACTTTTTCTTGAAAGGGTTAAAACTTTTCAGTTGATGAATAGCTACATTACAGATGTTCCTGGAATAAAAGTTGGACACGTTACAAAAACCTCTCGTCCTACTGGCTGCACTGTAATTCTTTTTGAAGAAGGTGCTACTGCATCTGTCGATGTGCGTGGAGGTGCTCCAGGCACACGGGAGACCGACCTACTCAGCCCTACCTCTACAGTTGAGCATATACATGCTCTTGCTATAGCAGGAGGAAGTGCTTTTGGGCTGGATATTGCTAGTGGTGTAACTCGTTATCTGGATGAACGCACAATAGGATTTGATACGGGATACGCCAAGATTCCTATTGTGCCTGCTGCTGTTATTTATGACCTTCAACTTGGAGACAGTTCAATAAGACCTACAGTAAAAGATGGCTATGATGCAGCAGTTGCTGCACAAGAAGGGGCTTTTGAGCTAGGTAATGTTGGGGCTGGAACAGGTGCCACTGTAGGTAAAATCTTTGGCCATGAACGGTGTATGCGAGGTGGTCTTGGAAGTGCTAGCCTCAGAGTAGGCAGTATATTGATAGGAGCACTTGCCGTAGTAAATGCACTGGGAGACATTATCGATCCTTCCACTGGCTATTGTGTAGCTGGGGCACGTGGACAAGACGGCACAACTCTTATGGACAGCCTTTCAGCACTTCGTGCAGGAAAACTTCCAAAAACTATTTGGCCTGGGTCTAATACGACCATAGGCGTAGTTGCTACAAATGTTTCGCTTACAAAGACAGAGGCAAAAAAACTTGCCGAGATGGCTCAAGATGGGCTGGCGAGAGCGATCAATCCAGTACATACACCCTATGATGGAGATGTAGTCTTTGCAGCTTCAACCAACAAGCTTACCACTGCTGTAAACTTGGCTTTACTAGGAACTTTGGCTGCCGATGTCTTATCGAAAGCAGTGCTTTCAGGAGTCTTTGCTGCAAAAAGCTATGAGAAGATTCCTGCTGCAGCCGATTTTCACCATATGTAGTATTTGCTAAGTCAATTTTCTATTTTACTTCTCTCCAGCTAGACTGTGTCTAAATCACCTCTCTCGCCGATTTAGATTGTAAGGATAAAAGATAATGAGTGATGAAGTTGCTTACACCAGACTTACTCTTTCTGTAGAAGAGATAGTAAACCTGGTTGTCTCTCTTCCCGCTTCACAAAGACCTATAGTTCTTGATAGTTGTCAGCATAGAGACTTTGGACTTTTTAAGAGCCGCTATCTGATAGCCGCTTTCAATCCTTCTATACATTTTCAATATTTTGACCAAGCTGCTAGACAGGATAACTCCAGTAGAGTAGAAGAGCTTGATAGGGTTATCGCTTCAGAAAAGCTTTTTTCTGACAAGAACAGAGAGATACCAAGGGAACTTTGGGCTTTTGCTTCCGGGCTTTTGATAGGATTTCTCTCTTATGATCTAGGTCGCGAATTTGAAAAACTGCCATCAACTGCAAGACGAGTCTTTTCTCCACCTGATATCTACTTTGCCTTTTATAAGAAGCTAATAGTCTATGACTACTACCAGAAAGAAGCTCTTCTTTTTGTAAGAGATGGTGATGCAGATGTAGTGTTGAAGGAGTTCAAGGCAGAAGTGGAGCTTTACAGAAGTGGGGCTTTAATTAAAGCAGATGTTGCAAAGGTCAATAGCAGAGTCGATTTTACATCCAATTTTAATCACAGTAGCTATGTCAGCGCAGTAGAGAAGATAAAAGATTACATACGTGTTGGAGATATATATCAAGCAAATCTGACACAGCAATTACAGATAGACTTGAGCAGTCGTTCCCCTGAAAAGATATTTCTTGCCATCCGTACTCTCTTTCCCGTTCCGTTTGCTGCTTTTATCAAAACTCCCGATTGGTCTGTAGTCAGTGCTTCACCAGAGATGTTTTTAAGTAAAAAAGGTCTTAGAGTTGCTACTTGTCCTATCAAAGGTACTAGACGGCGCGGGAAAGATAGTGACGAAGACGCTCTTCTAGCTAAAGAGCTACTGCAGAGTGAGAAGGATCTAGCAGAAAATATTATGATTGTGGACTTGATGAGAAATGACCTCGGAAGAGTAGCACAAGTTGGTTCTGTAGACGCAAGCCAGATACTAAAACTACAGTCTCTTCCTACACTCCACCATCTTGTATCAAAAGTTGAATGCAGGTTGAGGCAAGATGTATCGCTGAATCAGCTATTGTCGGCTACCTTTCCTTGTGGTTCTATAACAGGTGCACCAAAGATACGCTCTATGGAGATAATAGAAGAGGTCGAGGGTGTAAGAAGAGGTCTGTCGATGGGTGCGATAGGGTGGCTTGGCTGTAATGGGGATCTGGAGATGAGTGTAGCTATTAGAACAGTATTTATTGAAAAAGGGATAGGCTATTTTAATGTAGGTGGAGCAGTAGTAGCTGACTCCAATCCAGCACAGGAGTATGAAGAGTCTATGCTCAAGGCCGAAGCAGTTCTTAGAGCCATAGAGAATAGTTATTAAAAATAGGTGTAGAGATAAAGATAGAAATGTCTATAATTTTATGAAGTATAGAAATTTATAGGATAGAAGTAATGCACTCATTTATAAACCAGAATGGGAACATAGTTGCCATAGAAAAGAGTGGTATAAGCCCTGCGAACGGTGGACTCTTACACGGTCTTGGTGTCTTTACAACACTGCGTATATATGGAGGTATTCCGTTTCTCTTTCAAGAACACTGGAACCGTTTAGAAGCAAATGCAAAACAGTTGGGGCTTGCCGATGTATGGACTTATCCTGTTGTTTATGATGCTTTGATGAATCTAATAGAAAAGAATAGATTTAAGGAAGGTAAGGCTAGGATCACACTTTTGCAGTCAAATAGCCGCTTCTGGAAAGTTCCAAAATACGAATTCGAGACAGACATGCTCATCTTTACTTCCTTATTACCCCATATGTCAAAGACAGAGCTTGCATTGACCGTTTCACCTTACCGAATTAACTCGGCCTCGCCATTTGCTGGGGTCAAAGTTACAAACTACTTGCAACAGATAATGACTATTCAAGAAGCAGAAGCTAGGGATTTTGACGAGGCGATAGTTTTGAATGAGCGGGCAGAAGTATGTGAAGCTGCAGCAGCAAACCTGTTCTGGGTCAGAGCTGGTATAGTCTACACACCAGCCGTTTTGACGGGATGTTTACCAGGTGTTACACGTAAAGCAGTGCTAGACCTTGCACATAGATTGAAACTTCAAGTTACTGAAGGGGCTTTTCACATTGAGCACCTGCTTTCCGCTGAAGAGGTTTTTCTAACCTCTTCCACACGAGAACTTCTACAGGTCTGTTCAATCAATCACCATCAGTTTCCTTCTCGTCTCAACTCGGTCTATGAGCAGTTGTACAGAGCATACAAAGAGAAGATCCGTCAAAGCCACAACATTTGACTATTTTACGTTTTCTATCATCCAGATATTGCCTGTAGTTTCGGCATATTCGTAAACTATCTGGTTGCCTTTTGGCGACCAAGCCGGATACCTAACATAGGCATTAAGCTTCTTATAATTGGTTATCCGTTTCTCTTCTTTTGTTGAACGTGAGATCCACCAAATATTCCAAAAGCCTTCTCTAATCCCTGCAAAGGCTATTTTGTCGTTGTCTGGTGCCCAACTGTAACACCAGTTCTGTCCAGAACCTTTTGTAAGCTGTTCTAGTTTATCCCCATTACTTTCAAAGACTACTATGTGGCTGTCTTCGCCTCGCTTCATCTGTGCAGCTATATGGTTACCGTTTGCAGACCAGCAAGGAAAAGCTATCATTTCTTTGTCAAAAGTGATCTGCTTCTGCTCTCCAGAAGAGAGTTCTGCTGTCCAAATATTTATCGTCTCTCCACCTTTTTTTGAGTTAAAAGCTAGAGTTTTGCCATCAGGAGAAAGTCGGAAATAGTCCATATTACGACCTACATCTATAAGTAATGACTCTTTGCCACTGCCAAGCAGTGTTGACCAGACTTCTGCATTACCAGAGCGGTTGGTTCTGTAGGAGAGCCTGTCACTTTCTGGAAACCAGTTTGGTGAAGAGTCTACGGCTGGATCTGTGGTAAGTTGGGTAGGTTCATTCCCATCAGCCCGCATTGTCCATATATCTTGATTATTTCCTGCTTGCCACTTCTCAAAAGCTATCTTTTCTCCATCTGGAGAAAAGACAGGGCGTGAGTTACGACCTGTCTCTCCTGTCAAAGCTGTGGGGTCAGATGCTGCTTCATAAGTTCTGGCTGAAACAGCAACAGAGAAGAGGTTGCTTATTGTTGACAATCCACTATAAGAAACCTTCTTACCGTCTTGTGAAATAGCAAGGTGCCTGACAGTTCCAAGCCCAAGGTTGGCTATCTGTTCAGGCTCGGTTTTTGGCTCTCCCGTCTCTTTGTCAATAGCTATTTTCCACATCCCATAGTTGCCACTCTCTGAAAGCGCACAGTAGTAGATAGCTTCTCCATCCGGAGAATAGACTGGGTCATAGATGTATCGCTGTCGGTAGACAACTCTAACAAGCTTATCGCCTTTGGTTGAAACAGACCATATAGAGGAGTTTCTACGGTCATAAGAGGCAAAGACTATGCGCGTTCCATCAGGCGACCAGTTTGGTGTTCCGTGCCCACCGGTCGGCTCTCCTGTCCGGGTCAGTTGTACTGCCTCGCTGTTGCCTGTTGCAGAAACTAGCCAGATAGTTGATGGTGGCATGGCCGGTGAAGCATTGGCTCCTAGATCAACAAGTGGATCGGACTGAAAAGCTATTGTCTCTCCATTTGGAGACCAGGCAGGTCTTGACCCAAACTCTGTCAACTGTCTTGCTACTCCACCCAAAGAAGGTATCAACCATATTCCACCTCTGTTCTTTGAGTGATAAGCAATGTACTGTCCGTTTGGAGACCAGGCAGGCTGAAAGTTCTGCTGCTTGTCAGATGTTAGCTTTATCTCTCTTCCACCAGGTGTCAACTGCTTCATGTATAGCTCGAAATCACCGCTTCTGTCAGAAGAGTAGGCTATAGACTTACCATCAAAGGAGAAGGTAGGGTATATGTCCATTCCCAAAGAGTTGGTAAGCTGAGTTGTTTTAACCTCTTCAGGTCGAGAAGTTCTACTTCTAGCAATCAAAAATCCTGTGACAGAGATAAGTGCAAACAGTAGAAGGCTAATAGTTACAACAGTTGTCTTTCGTCCCTTTTTAGTAGGGATCTGCTTTGAGAAATCGACTACTTCACCTGTTATTATTGGAGCTTGAGAGAGTTGAGTTTCTGCGTATGGCTCAGAAGCTACTGAAGGTGGAACTGTTGTTAGCCGTAGAGGAGATGATTTTATAGACTTGATAGCAGAAGTTTCAAAGGGAGATTTTCTTAAAACTGCTTCTAGATCTTTTATTACTTCTTCTAGCGAGGAGTATCGGTCGTCGGCAATTTTTTGTAAACAGTTAACAACAATATTTTTCAGCCCTGAATCGATATTTAACTGGTATGGCCAGGGTTCTGGCTCTTGTGTAACTATCTTTGTAGTTGTTTCAATTGCATTAGATCCAGGAAAAGGGTGCTGATTGGTCAACATGCGATATAGAACTATGCCATAAGAAAATATGTCGCTTCGTGCATCAACGTTCTGCCCAAGAGCTTGTTCAGGGCTTAGGTAAGGAATAGTTCCAACAATAGTCCCTTCGGCTGTTCGTTTGATCTGTGTTGATGCTTCAGACGATGTTTCATAAACAAGCTTTGAGAGGCCAAAGTCAAGTATTTTGACCCTTCCTTCTTTAGTAATCATTATGTTAGAGGGCTTGATGTCTCTGTGGACTATTTTTCTCTGGTGGGCTGCTTGCAGCCCTTCTGCTATCTGTAGTGCAAGAATGATGACTTCAAAAGTGGTTAATTTGTGGGTGTTGAGAATATTCTCTAAAGACTCTCCTTCAATATACTCCATAACTATGTATGGAACCGGTAAATTCTCGTTCTGCTCATCAGGCGTTTCGTTTATTTCGTGAATAACCACAATATTTGGATGATTGAGAGCAGCTATTGCACGAGCTTCATTCATAAATCTAGCTCGTCTGTCTGACTCTCTATGATGTAGATGTAGAAACTTGATGGCTACAGGTCGTTGCAGAATCTCATCTATTGCAAGAAAAACTTCTCCCATTCCTCCACTATCAAGGAAGCGAAACAGGGTGTAATGTCCAACTTTCTTTGGCAGATTGGTTGACTGCATCAGTGCTCAAAAGTATACAACTAGAAGAGGGTATTGGCAAAAGATAGAAAGCCCACACCTCATTTCTAACTCTTTGATAAACTCTACTATCTCTTACCTAAC
>JAEUQL010000730.1 GCA_016789295.1 Blastocatellia bacterium
TTGTCACGCCACTACGCGGTTGGCTGACAGGTACAGTGGGTACATGGCAGACAGAAGATGGTGGTTTTACCTGGAATAAACTTTTTCCAGAAGACTGTATCAGTGTTGAGTTTACAACTTCAGGTTATGGTCTACTTTCTACTGCCGAACGTAGTGGTTACACAAAGATCTTCATATCAAAGGATTTTGGAGGTCATTGGCAAGAAAGTAGCCTAAAAGTTGGTCAATATAAAGTCAATAAGCTTGAAAGTCTTCTAGCTATAGACCAAACATATCTAGCAGTAATGCATCTTGAACAGACGAAAGGAGAAAAGTCTACGGTTTTTGTTAGAAGTAACAATGGTATCAATTGGGAAATTTTAAGCAGTTCTCTTAACGCAAATGGAAGCTACAAGCTCTTCTTTATCAACCAGAAAGAAGGGTGGATTGCTGACCGTTTTTCGGCAACAATTTTTCAGACCATAGATGGAGGTAAATCTTGGAGTCAACTATCAACTAAACCACCTATTGAAACGCTCATTAGCTTTTTCTTTGTTGACTTACAGAAAGGCTGGCTAATATCTGAGCCAGATTCAACAGAAGAGACTGGAGTCTACAGAACAGAAGATGGAGGAGCAAGTTGGACTGTACTGACTTCAGAAGAGCTAGAAAGATTTGAAATCACCGAGTGGAAAGATTTAATGTTACTCAAGATGTTACTAAATCATAAAAAATAGCAACTGTAAGAGACTTTAAACTCTCTTGCAGTTCCCATATATCAAACATAGGAAGATTTATGAAACGACGCATTGACACTAAGGCAGTTCATTCTGGCGATCCACGACCACGCCTACAAGGTTCAATAGTTACACCAATATTTCAGACAGCAATGTATGAATATAACAATGAAAATCGCTACCCAAACCGTTACATTAGGCTTAACAATACACCAAACCAGTTGTTTCTTAATGAGAAACTTTCTGCACTAGAAGAAGCTGAAGCAGCTATGGTGATGACAAGTGGAATGGCTGCTATTTCGACAACACTGTTTTCTGTACTTGCACCAGGTGGACATCTTCTTTGCCAAGAAGCTCTTTATGGAGGTACTTATGATCTTTTAACAAAAGACTTTGCCGATTTTGGTCTTTCTTATGACCTGATAGATGCAACAAAACCTAGTTCTTGGAAAGATAAGCTAAAGTCAAACACAAAAGCTATTTATGTTGAATCTGTTACAAATCCTCTCATGCAAGTAGCTGATCATAAAGCAGTAGTTGAGTTTGCAAAATCACACGGTCTTGTATCTATAATCGATAGTACATTTTCATCTCCTATCAATTTTAGACCTGTACAGATTGGCTACGATCTTGTTCTACATAGTTGTACAAAGTATCTGAACGGTCATTCTGACATTGTTGCTGGGGCAGTTATTGGAAAAGCAGAATTGGTTGAAAAGATATCTCACAAGCTAAACCATTTTGGTAGCACGCTTGATCCTCACGCAGCCTTTTTATTAAACCGTGGACTCAAAACACTTGCTGTAAGAGTCAGGCAGCAGAATCAGACAGCTTTAAAACTTGCCCAGTTTCTTGAGCAACACCCTGCACTAGCCAAAGTTTACTATCCAGGTCTTGAAAGCCACCCACAACACCAGATAGCACGTGAACTCTTTGATGGTTTTGGTGGTATGCTCAGCTTTGAGCTTAAAAATGGTGAAGAAGCTACAAAAAGACTGTTAGAGAGACTAGAAATTCCAACAGTTGCTCCAAGCCTTGGTGGAGTAGAATCATTAATAATTCGCCCTTCAGTCACTTCTCATTCGGGGCTAACTCCACAAGAACGACATAGAGCAGGTATTTCAGATTGGTTACTGCGTCTTTCTGTAGGGCTTGAAGCAGCAGAGGATCTAATAGAAGACTTCTCCCAAGCTCTTGTGTAGTGACACCAAAACTTATGATAGGTGGGTGCAAGAAGTAGCATGAATAATGTTTCATGATATTTCCTGAACCTTCCCTAGTTTATATGATCCTTCTTTACTCTTTTTACTGCTAAAGCCCAAGAGAAATACTGCTCTAGTAGCTTATATAAGCCCAGCATTTTTTCTAAATTCTGCAACTATAGAAAAAATTTTTGATCCATAAATTGGATTTAGCGTGT
>JAEUQL010000731.1 GCA_016789295.1 Blastocatellia bacterium
TCTGGACAACTTGGTTAGGTGTTGGTTTAGGAGGTGTGGTTGGAAGCTGTTTCTGTCCTACTATGGGAGGTACAGGTCTCGGAGGTGGCACAGGGTCAGATTTAAATAGAAAGAAGACTATTACAGCTACAACGGCTAATGCACCTCCACCACCAAGTATTAACAGCCTCTGCTCAATCTCTCTACCAGCAATTTTGATTACACTGCTGCTTGCCTTTTTTGGAGAAGGAGCTTGTTCAAACACAGGTGGCTGTTTCTGCTCTTTTCCAAGCTTTTCTATAGCCGCTACTTTTGTTTTTGCTTCTAATGTAGCGGTAGAAGTTTCTGTAGCAGACTCAAAAGATGGAGGAGAGTTTTTGCTACTGAGCACTGGAGCTTTGTTTTCTGGAAAGAGGTCTGATGGCATTACCAGTAGTGTTGGGATGTCGGCTTCAAACTGGTTCTGATTCTGCAGAGCTGGCCCTTCCTGTGTTTTGATTGACTCGGTGTCTGGCTCAAAAGTCTCCACAGGAGGTTGGTGCATAATCATTACTTGAGCCTGCTCAAACATAGCTCTGTCAAGCAGTATCTGGTTGTAAGTTTGACAATAAGGACAGGTAAATCTGTGGTTGTATTCTACAAAGGCCGGGCCAACAACCATCTTAAAAGTGTCTCTGACTTCCTGCGTACAACTGCAGCAAAGACAGCTCAGCGACCAACTTTGATCAGATATCTTCACGAGGGGAGATGACATACGCTCTTCCTAACTTCAATTCCTTAAAGATTTCTAGAGTATTTTTGCAAAAAGGATGAATTTAACAGATTACTCTAAAAGCTCAAACTTTTTACAAGGGGCTAGATTTTTAACAGATTATGTAGAGTTGCTGCTAGATATTAGGCCAGATGCTATCACAGCCTTTTTTCTGAAGTATCCAGCAACGTTCTACACAGATCGACAATCGACAAAATTATCAGATAGAATCTTGATTTCGTCTAGCACAGAAATTAGTTGATCAGGAGATATCTGTGACCAAATCCAGTTTTGAAGACCTCAAAGGTCTGATACACACTTTGAGAAGCCCAGGAGGTTGCCCTTGGGACAGAGAACAGACACACACAAGCCTCAAACCTATGCTGCTTGAAGAAGCCTATGAAGTTATTGAAGCTATAGATGAAGGTGACGATCAAGAGTTGATAGGGGAATTAGGGGATCTACTAATTCAAGTCATCTTCCACTCAGAGATAGCCAGCGAAACAGGCCGTTTTTCAATAGAAGATGTTATCGACAGAGTACACAAAAAGATGGTACGACGCCACCCACACGTCTTTGGCGATGAGAAGGCCGAGGATTCTGCAGAGGTTTTGAAAAACTGGGAAGCAATAAAGGCAGCAGAAAAGAGAGCCGCAGGAGTAGAAAAAAGAAGTTCAATGCTCGATAGTGTCTCAAAAGCTATGCCATCACTTATGGAAGCTTTTCAGTTGACAACTCGCGCAGCTCGCGTCCATTTTGATTGGCCAAGCCCTGAAGAATGCCTGGAAAAACTCTCAGAAGAGTTTCAGGAACTTAAAACAGAGATTGCTGCTACAGAACCAAACGAGCAAGCTATTGCCGAAGAGGTTGGAGATCTACTCTTTGTTGCTGTAAATATTGCAAGGCTGCTGAAAGTAGACCCCGAAAGTGCTCTAAAGCAAGCCAACAGAAAGTTTCGTCGTCGCTTTGCTCACATAGAAGAGTCTCTTGCTGCAAAAGGTAAAAGCCCTGAAGAGAGCACCCTCAACGAAATGGAATCATATTGGCAGGAGGCCAAAAAGCTAGAAAAGCAGGCTACTCAGTAAGATTTCTGTCTAGGAAAGATAGAAGGTCTATCCAATCTGCTGGCCAGCACGCTAGCAAGCATGCTAAAGTGTTTTTTCATTGTAGCTTCTGATTCAATTTGTATGTAGATAGCTGGCCAAGCATTGGGTGGAGTTGCTGATGGACAACAGAGGTTTTCAAGAACAGACATTCCGTCTAAAAAAGGTCTCTCCTTCTAATCAAACTTTCAAGCTGAAACAGGTAAAGCCATATAAAGCACCAAAGTGGCCTTCTTATCTCTTTTATGGCTCTATCATCCTTGGTGTATCTTCAGTGGTTGGTCTTTCATTATTTGAATC
>JAEUQL010000732.1 GCA_016789295.1 Blastocatellia bacterium
GTGAGTCTAAGCGGCTGCAATCGATCTACGAAGACACTATTGAAGGTAAGTCTAGGCAGGTCTTCATTACTGGCTCACCTGGCATGGGCAAAACACAAACCCTTGTCCGTTTCCGTGAGTGGTTATCTTCCAAAGATGCTCTAGTCTTGATGGGAAAATTTCTTGACTACGGCGCAAAGACTACAGACGCACTCAAACTTTTTAAGACACTGCTTTCTGGCCATATACCTACAGGTGTACTCAAGAGTATAGCTGCTGTTTCAGCTTCTTGGACAGATGAGAATCTGCTAGAAGAAAGTGAAGATGCAAGTACAGAGAAGTGGCAAGCTTTTGAGCAGTTAATGACCAGTTTTATATCGATAGCAAAAGTTAGACCTGTTGTCATTATGCTTGATGATCTTCAGTGGGCAGAAGCACTTTCATTAGAGTTTCTCGGCTTTCTGCTTCGTAACACTGAGCACCTTCCCTTCTTTTTTATAGGCACTGCACGAGCTGAAGAAGCCGAAACGAAAGGGAACCCTTTTCGAGAGTGGTTAGTTGGACAATCGCGCTATCTTCACTATGAAAAGATTGTTCTGCAACCTTTTAACAAAGATAAGATAAATCAACTCCTTCAATCTATCTTTCAGTTTATAGAAGTGAGTCAAAAAGATATTGAAGTACTCTTTGATCTTACAGGTGGTAATCCTTTCTATCTCACAGAAGTTATCAGGTTGCTTTTAGATAATAAAAAGATCTTTTTTCAAGAAAATGTTTGGCACGGTTCCGAGTTTGATCAAATCAATCTTCCTGACACCATAAGTAATGTAATACGCTACAAGCTTGAAACTTGCCCTGAAGAACTTCGCAGTCTACTTTCAACTGCTTCGGTTTTGGGTGATGACTTCAGCTTTCAACTATTGGAAGAGGTTACAGATCTATCTGAAATAGACCTAGAGAAGCTTCTTGCAACAGCAGTGAAGTTGAAACTTCTTTGTGAAGACAAAGAAGAGACAGACGATCATTACCGTTTCTACAACACCACTATTAGAAAAGTAATTTATGATGATATTTCTAAACGCCAGAAGAAACGCATTCACGGACGTGTAGCTGAGGCTCTACTTAAAACCAGTAAAGGGAAAACTCGTTCAATAGACAATGCCCTTGCCTACCACTACTTTATGTCTGCTGATTGGGAAAAAGCTTACCAATACAGTACTGAAGCTCTCAAACACGCCATCCGAAAACAGTCGATAGACGAGGTTCTGCGCCTTTCTGGATATGCAGAAGAAGCTTTAACCAACCTTGTAGAAGAATCAGGCGAAACACTAGATAAGCCAGGCGAAAGGCAGAAGATTATAGGCCAGCTCAAAATACGCAGAGCTACAGCTATAATGCGCCTTGGTAGATTTGAAGAAGCTAGCCGCGAAGCCGAAGAAATGAAAGAGTTTATAGATGCTCTTGGTGATAAAACTCTACAGGCTAAACGTGCATTAGTACAATTAGAACTCTGTTATTGGAGTAATCGCCATGCAGAAGGTGTACTGATAGGAACCGAAGGAGTAAAACTTGCTAAAGCTGCTGGTGATGACGAGTGTACAAGATACATTCTCTATCACCTTGCTTGGTGTCAAGCAAGAATCTCAAAAATAGATACTGCTATACAGATATTTAAGGAAGTTGAGCGAGCTTCTGAAGAGGCCAAAGACCTTACACTCCAAGCGCGTGCTCTCTGTGGCCTTGGCCAACTTGTTCACTATAGTGGCGAATGGCGACAGGCAAGAATCTATATGGAGAAAGGTAGAGAATGTGCAATAGCTATAGGAGATCGCTTTGCAGAAGCACAAGTTCTGATGCACTACTCTTGGATACTAACCTACGAAAACAACTCAGAACTGCTGCTAAAGCTTGCCGATGAGGCAGTAAAGATAGACCGTACCTGTGATTGGCGCAACTGGGAAGCTTATAACTATTTTGTGATAGGTCGTCACTATGTGCATAACTTAGTTCCTAACCTAGAGCTTGCTGAGGAATATCTATCGCGCAGCCTGTCTATATTCAAAGAGACCAATGACCAAGGTGGTCAATTGATAGTCTCTCCTGAACTGGTTCAGATGGAATTTCTTACAAATCCGTCAAATGAAGTTTTAGAT
>JAEUQL010000733.1 GCA_016789295.1 Blastocatellia bacterium
GAAGAAGTATCTAAAATTGTAGCTATTGATAATTTTCAAGAGTGTATAAATAGGTTAGAAAAAGCAAAATTCATATTTGTAGAGCATGAATCCATAACCGATCTTCAAACAAATGTATCGTTATTAGCAAAGTTTTTGCCAAGAGTAGGGCGGGTCAATGAAGCAAGGAGAAAGACTGATATTTGGCTAAAAGTGGCAGAAGAGAAAGGCTATCTTTTCAACAGAGCACAGCTACTCTATCAACAGTCTCAAATAGCAGTCTATCAAGGTTTAGAAGATTTAGGTGTTGAGAAGTCTTTAGAGTGCTTGGAGATTTGTAGCAGAATCGGTGTCGAAAAGTTCACTCTCTATCCGCTCCTTCTTATGTCACAAGTACAAGCAGAGTTTGGACAAAGTGATGCAGCTTTTACTAGATCAGTAGATGGGATTATTGGAAGTTTGAAGTATCAGAATCCAGCTTTTACTTCACAGTTTTTGCAGTATGCTGGGCTTGCAAGTTTTGGGTTAAACATGCCAGAGCTTGCAGAAGCATACATAAAAGAGAGTATTAGAATTTCTACACAAGAGGAGATGTTTGGTTATCTGGCTGTTGCCAAAACAGCACTAGCAGCACTTTTGGCAGAAAAAGGAAAGTTTGCAAAAGCAAAACAATTGATAGAAGAGACCAAGACAGAAGATATTTCTAGAATCTCTGAGCCAATAGCAAAGAAGCAGCACCTTTTTAGGGTCAGTGGCTATGAAGGTAAAGTTTATGGACTTGCCAGAGAATTCTCTAAGGCAGAGCAGTCCTACAGAAAATCTCTTCGTCTAGCAGAAGAGCTAGGTTATGAAAAGATCCTTGGACTTTACCAGAATGTGCAGGGTTTGGGTGAATCGCTTAGAGAACAGGACAAAAATCACGAAGCTCTTAAAGAGCTTTTGAAAGCAAAAGACATATACCAGAAAAGTGTTGTTAACCTTCGCATAAAAGGTAAAAACCGTCTTTTAGATGTAACTTTTTCTGGACGAGGGATCGACGAAGCGATCAGTTTAGTTAAGACTAAGCGATGAAAGCCCAAAAACTCTTGGTGGACAACTACCGCCAGAAGTTCCACTTGTCTTTATAACTATTGGTTCATACTTTGTTACTTCTTCATCGATGATGTCATAGTACATAAGAAAGTGGTTTAAGTTGGCTTGATCTTCTGGTGGAAGGTTGTGAATAGTCACTAGATAGTTGACACCTGGTTCGGCTTTTAGTCTCAGGTTTCTTGCAAAGCCGGAAATGAGTAGTTGTTGGTTACTTTCAAGATCGATCTTTGCTGCTGGTCGTCCTAACCTTTGCGAAAAAGGGAGCATTCTACCACTGCCATCAGCAGCTACAAAACTATATTTTTCTTCAGTAAGCTTGTTTGCATAGAATATGCCAGCATTAAAGTGTATCTTGCCAAAGAGTAGACTTTCTTTGATCTTCAGTTTTCTTGCGTAAAGATCGTTTTCAATATCAACAACCCAACCAAAGTCTTTTATATCATCCTCTTTCCCAACTAGAGATAGGTATTTACCTAATGGTTTGTTAACCGACTTTTCTACTCTGTTTGGTTGACCATTTGCGACAACCGAAACGGAAAGGGTTTTTTTTAACTGTTTTTCTGTAAAATGTGCTATTTCTCTAGTCTCTTTGCTATTTTCTGTTTGGTTTTCTATCACTTTGTATACAGTAAATTCTGGCTTGTGGTTATGAGCATCAACTATTCCAATACTAACTCTTTTAGGATTTCCCATAAACAGTCCCATCATACCATCAAGCTCAAATGTAACTGTTGATACTATGGAGCTAGCAGAACTTTTTGTATCTACTAAAAAGAGTGAAGCAAAGAGAATACCAAGTAAGAAGATCTGACTAGTTATTCGTGTCATACTGATCTAGCTTTCCTTTTGTTATACAAGTTCGAGATTCGAAAATAGTCTAATTGCCTAGAAAAAAATAATATCACAGACAAAAAAGCTTTCTAGAGGTTTTTTTCTGGTCAAAATTCAGTAGGGATCTGAAAAGATCCCTTTTTTGTATCTGAATGATAAAACCTAATTCTTTTCTGTTTTTTGTTTTGCCTCTCCTGCTTTCTCATCTTCTAAGTCTACTTTTGCA
>JAEUQL010000734.1 GCA_016789295.1 Blastocatellia bacterium
AGCTGAAGTACGCCATATATACCAGCAGAAAAATGGGACATTCTGGTTTGCTACCGATAAAGGTGTATATCGCTATGATTCAAATACTTACGACCTTACTGTTATAGCACAGTCTGAAGGTTTGGAAAGTATCGATACCAGATGGATAGCTAGTGATGAAGTCAATGGTCTGGTGATGGTTGCAACTGGTAAAGGAATAGAGTTTATTAGCGGCCAAAGGGCTTTACCTTTGCGTAGACCTCCAACACTGACTGGGGAGAGTATACAGTGCATCTTTCGTGACCGAGATGGTATGTTCTGGTTTGGATCTCCTGATGGGAAAATAAAGAAATATTTTAATACAAATATCAATACTGTAGGTTATGCTGGTGCAATAGTCAGTACATACACAAAGGATAAACACGGATTTGCAGGAAATGATATAAGAGACATCACACAAGATAACTCAGGAGCAATCTGGTTTGCTACAGAAACCGGGTTGACACGCCATTTTCCAAGCCAGAGTATCCCTAATATTGAGTGTAAGTTAGAAGTTAATGGTGCAGAAGTTACTTCAACTAATATAGAAGCTGGGCAGCATAACATAAAATTCCGCTTTGTTGGTATTAGTACACTTGGAGATGTAGGTTTTGTATATAGAGCTGTAGTAAATGGTCAACCTTTAGATTATCACTGGGTAAGTCCACAATCGGTACAACGTGAAGCTATATTTAATGGCCTGTCAGAAGATAATCCATTTCTTCCTGATGGTGAGCATATATTCGAAGTTAAAGCTATAAACCGAGATCTCTATGGGCTATATTCCCAACCACTAGAAATAAGAATAAGGATTGATAAACCTTTCTGGAGAAAGTTATGGTTTCATCTATTTGTAGGTCTACTTGTTACAGGAGCAACCGTAAGTATTGCTGTTTTCAGGCACAGGCAGAGGCGTCAGTACACATTGCCTGCTCACTTAAAGAGCTTTGTTGCCATAGAACCCAATCCTTATATTGTAGGTAATCCTATACGCAATCCATCAATGTTTTTTGGGCGAGAAGATGACTTCAACTACGCACGTATAAAACTTGAAGGGGCAGCACAAGGTGGAGTAGTTCTAGTACTTTGTGGAGAGCGTAGAGTGGGTAAAAGTTCTATTCTTTATCAGATAGTCAATGGTCGTTTAGGAGAGCTTTTCATCCCTGTATTTATAGATTTGCAAGAGATGGTAGTCAGTAATGACCATGAATTTTTTGGCCGTATTGCCAAACTGGTTGCTGAAGCAGTATCAAATTCCGAGGAGAAATCACACGATAGCACTATCAGGCGTGCAAAATTTCCATTCTCTGATCCTTCAAAGAATGCTTTTCATCTTTTTGCAGACTTTCTAGACTCAACACTGACAGAGATAGGAGAAAAAAGACTTCTTATCTTAATGGATGAATATGAACTGCTAGAAAATAAGGTTGAAGAAGCAAAATTGAGCAAAGAGATTTTCACCTTTATGGCTAGCCTTATTGATAATCGAGACCGGCTATCTTTCGTTTTTACCGGCTCACGTAGACTCGAAGAACGCGACCGACGCTATTGGCGTGAAATGCTGCGCCGCTCGCTCTTTCGTAAAGTAAGTTTCTTGAGTGAACGTGACGCACGGCGTTTGATTACTGACCCTGTTAAAGACAAGATGGTTTATGGGCGGGGGGTAGTTGACGCAATCTATCGCTTAACTTCTGGACAGCCTTTCTATACACAGTATATATGTCAGTCTATAGTTGACCATCTCAATGAATGGAAGCGTAACTACGTGCTTAAGTCTGACTTGAAAGTTATTACTGAAGAGATTATAGACAACCCATTACCGCAGATGATCTACTTCTGGGAAGGGTTTAATGATGATGAGAAACTGGTAATGTCGCTGCTTGCTGAGGTGCTTCTGGATTCAGATTCCGTGGCTAATTCTAGACAGCTTATCGAGGCTATAAAGAGAGAGAACTATCCAGTAAACCTTTCTGAACACACAATCCGGCTCACGCTGGAAGAGCTTTTTCGTGCAGATGTTCTTAAAAAGGTAGAAGACGAAAACTTCTTCTTTCGCATAGACCTTTTTAGGCCATGGATAAAACAGAGCCATAGTATCTGGCGAGTTGT
>JAEUQL010000735.1 GCA_016789295.1 Blastocatellia bacterium
GTGTATGAAGTACTACCTTGGCTCCACAGGAACGTACTATCTCAATGTGAAGCAAACTCTCATCGGATGGTTTTGCAACTTTTTCACCTATGACTTTGAGTGACTCGTCTATAAGAAGCATATGCTCGCTAGATAACTCACCTTTGTCTATACTGCTTTGACTGATTATTAAGTGGATAGGATCAAGTTGTACAACAGCACTGAAGTTTCCACTTGTTCCTAGTGCCCAACCACGCTTGTAAAAATATCTTCCAAGTTCTGCAAGTTGCCAAGCCAGTTCTTTCATATGATTGAGTTCCAATTTCAGGGAAAAATTAAGGATAAGCCGTTTAGGCTTTATATGACAAGCCAAGATAGTAAGCATCTCTTTGCTCTACAAAAACTTGTTTCTACACTACTAGGTGTGTAGACTATTGCGCTACAACTGTTGGATATGGGTCGTCTTAAAAAAAGGGATTTTCTATAACAAAATAATATGCTTCTTGCAGTAACAGATGTTGATAAAAGCTTCTGTTTTACTAGTTTTTATTAAAAAGGTATCGTTTTATGAGTGACAAGAAAAAGTCTCGGAGGGTTGCCCTGAAGAAGATTGAGATACTATCTGTAGTAGATCAAGGCCACGTCAGAACTCAGGCAAAGGCAGTACTTGAGCTTGGCAACAGTCAGTATATAGGTCGTTCTTTTGTTGAACTAGATGAAGAAGAGATGTTGGATGCAGTAGCTCGTGCATCTCTGAATGCTATTAAAGATATAGTTGGAAATGGAATAGAGTTTACGTTAAAGATTGTATCTAAACTTAGGCCGAGATTTCTTAATCACCCACTTATTGTAGTCCTTATAGACTGTAAATATGAAGATCTAGAAATGAATTTAACAGGAGCTTGCATAACAGTAGAAGAGAAAGTTCTCAATGGTGTTGCAAGTGCAGTACTTGATGGCACGAACCGTATTATTGGATATATTCTCGATATGAGAGACCTAGAGAAACAGATAAATGAGTACTGATAACTTTTCAGATCTGAAAGAAGCTTCTCAGTTGCTTGATTACGCACACTACTATTTGGGTCAGGGTGAGTTTAACCTTGCAATGCAGGCAGCTAAAGAAGCCAGGGATCTTTACGAAGATATGCAGCTTGCAGGAGGAAATGCCGAGGCTAGATGGGTAATAGCCTACATCCATTTTCTTCAAGGTGATTTCAAAGAAGCACTTCCATTACTTGCATCAGCACAGCAACAATTTGCAGCAATAGGCTTTGTTCTGCAGCAGTCTGCAACTTTATTCCTGCTTGCCCAGTGCCATTATGCTCTGGAAAAGCGGTCAAAAGCCGTTTACACATTGAAGCTTGCCCACTCCATCCTTGAAACCAAGCAACAACAGCTTGCTCCAGAGAGCGAAAGAAGTAACTTCTATCTTGATAAAGAGTCTCTAATAAAGATGATAGAAGAGACTCTGGTAGAGATAGACGTTTAGAGCTTCAGAAAAAGAGCCTCTTCTTGAGACCCTTTAACCAATTTCCACTTTCTTGGGTTTCGTTTGTCTGCTCTGTTTCTGTGCTGTTTGGCACAGAAACAACTGTTTGTGGAGATTTCTGTGAAGTCTGAACGTGCACGCTTGATTGACTTGGCCGAGACCGCATTACAGGAGCAGTTATAGCAGACCCACAAGTCAAACAGAACTTGGTGTAATGTGGGTTTTCACTCTGGCAGTGGGCACATAGTATAGATTGCATAGCGCCTCCGTTTCTTGCCCAACCTCAAACCACTAAAAACATATAACGCCATACTAGCTTTTGCTTTTTCTGGAGTCAACATATAAGTCTATAGCTCAGTAATTAGTCTTTGAGCAAGTAGAATTAAGACATAGTGTTCTAATACTGCTGTATTCAAACTTTTCCTATATTCTATCCAGCTAAAATTATTGTTTTCTTATAGTTATATAATATTTGTATAAACAGATATATTGTTATATTTATCTATAGGCTACTCTGCTCTGATTAAAGAGTTATTGACTGATATCTTTCTGCAAACTAAAACTGATCTTACTCTCCTGCAGATCTAGTTAACTATTATATTTTCTGTAATGTGTAATGTAAAAATGCTGTAATTGAAGCAACTTTTAATTT
>JAEUQL010000736.1 GCA_016789295.1 Blastocatellia bacterium
ACTTCTACACTTATCCTAAGAAGTTTCTGACTCAGCGTTTCTTTCAAATTTATCGACAGTAGTTGTTCTTGCCCTGAAGAGAGCACACCATAATCTGGAAAGAGTTCAAATATCTTTGATATCTCATTGTTGGGAGAAACGATTTCACACGCCCAATAAAGATCAATAACACCTCGGTTTAAAATAGAAAAAGTTGAAATGCCTGATCCCAATTCTATTTTATCTACCGAAAGAATAATTTTGACTAGCCCTGTTCCACAATAAGCACAAAATAGATCTCTGCTTGCACAAAGCCACTTTAGACATTCTTTGCAAAGAATAGCTGATTTAGACATTCTCAAACCTGATTAAGCTTGATTAAGTAAGATTTAGCAGCTACAGAAAAGGGCCATATATCTCTACTACTGTCTCTGCTTCAATTTTGATCTCTGTTTTAGAAAGCTTCTTCTTCTCTGCTTCAAAAACAGCCAACTGTCCACGTTCTAGATCGTTAAAAGATAAGTTTTGAGGAGATATTTCCCTTTTTAACCTGACAATTGGATAATAGTCCTCGCCGTTGCAGCCGTATATGAGACTCTTGCCTTTCTCATTATGCTTTTCACTTACAAGACGCCAACTACTAATATGCTTTTTGGCAATTATATCACTAAGATTTTTTCCGTCACGCCTCAAGATCAGATAAGAGAACTTCAGCATCTCTTTGCGATTTCCCACTATTCTGTCTAGCTGTGCCACAATCGATGGACGCTTCCAATCGGTAACTGAGTGGCACCAATCCTTTTCAGAGGTCTTAAGCATTGGGCAAGGTAAAGAAGAAGGACATGGACTGTAGATACTCATTTTATCTTCAGATAAGAGTTTATCTCTAAGATCCATAAGAGCTTGTGTTGTACTTTTTAATGCTGGCTCTATCAGAAATAGACTCCCGTCTTTTTCAAGAAGTGGCAATATGTGCATAGACAGCCACTTTCTTCTTTCAGTGATCGGATCTCTGCTCTGCTTGAAAAGTTCATTTATTAGATTTGCAGCAACTATCAAGTCAAACTCTTTTCCATAAATCAACCTGCTAAGCCTATCAATTTGCTTTTCTAAATCTAATTTTATAACTTCAACTTCAACTTCTATATTCGAGTATGAAGAGAGTTTTTCCACAAGCCATTTACAATCTTGCAAACTTTTTTCACTCATATCAACTGCTACAAATTTTATCTTCTTTGTAACAGGAAATTTTAGCAAAAACATCACTAAACCAAGTGTTGCAGTACCTGGACCAGAACCTAGATCCAGTACTGTTAGTTGCTGTTTTTCTAAAAGCCTACTTGGATGTCTATTGAGTTCTTTCATCAGAGAAGTAGATTTTAAGATGTTGCTAGGCAAGTAGTATAGAAGATAAGCTTGTCGAAAACTATCATCCTTCAAGTAACCAGACTGAAACTCTTCTCTACCTGTAAAACTGCGGGATAGCTTAGAAAGAGCCTTTGCAACGGGCATAAGCTCTTTCTCTGTTAGTTTCCCTAGTTGATGTCTCTCTTTTATACCTTTGTCAAAAGCTCTCTCTAAAAGTAATGCTTCAAGTTCTTCTATGAAATTAGTCATACTAAAAAGCTAGAAGATCTCCAAAGGAGATCTATCAACTACCAAGTAGTTCAAGCTCCAGTTTTTATACCGGAGGTGTTAAACGTGTTACTACACAAGTAACTTACAAGAAAACTCAAATGAAATATCGTGCAATAATAGTTGGTGTTGGTGGAGTTGGCAAAGAAGTTTTTCATCAACCTTTGCGTATCGTAGTGGTAGGTATAGTGCTACAGCACTTCGTGGATCAGTGCTACACCTATTGTCGATCCAGCAGTTTGCCAGTGGCATCTGCTGTCACTAGGATAACTTATTCCCAAGTCGAAGACACCGGCTACTGTTTTTCTTTTTGCTGCTTACAGTCCGGTTCTGGCTTGATCACCTTATACCACAATGCCACCATCCCATTCTTATAAGCCACAACCTCTTTCAAATGCAAAGCACGTTGGCAACCAATGCTATCAAAAAAAGGCAGGCCACCTCCAAGTAAGATCGGCGCAATCGTCAGTCGAATTTCATCGACCAGATCTAGATGAAAGAACTCTTT
>JAEUQL010000737.1 GCA_016789295.1 Blastocatellia bacterium
ATTTTTGAACAACATTTACTGGACCTGCTACTGCAGCATGAAACATAGCTCCTGCAGCATTGGATCTTCCTTCCAGCACTTCACCATTGCGGAAGGCTATTGGATCAGTGATGCTTGCATTAAGCATTACCTTTCCATCCATGATAATCTTTACTCGTGCGCCTTCAGGAATTTCTATGTGAAGAAAGACAGGGTCTTGAAAGACTGCTGGTCTTACAAATGTTAATGTGTCTGTTGAAAGAGTCGCGCATGAAGCAGAAAGATTTCCACCCGTCTGAATTCCTCTTTCAATGCCTTTGCGAACGACTCCACCGGTTACACCAAAATTCCTCTCTTTTGGCCTAACATTTATGAAGTCTAGAGGTTGTAGCCCGTCGAGCTGAAGAGTTATTTCTAGATCTTTGCTTGCTAAAGTGGCAGGAACTTCAGTCCTTTTAACCATAAAAGGATATTCACGCCATACAGTAGTTGATTGCTGAGCGTTTGTGGACGTGAAGCAAAAAGACAATAATAATAAAAGAAGTGTAGTTCTGTAGAACTTCATCTGTTCCTCCTTTAGTAACAGAAGTTTGATTGTGTATGACCATTGTCATAAATACAAATAGTGCCATAACAGAGGGTTAGGGTAAGATCTGGTTGGAAAAATCCACCACAGAGAATGGAAAACGAATAATCAAAACAATTGCCATTTTCTCCTGTGATATTTGGAAACGTTGCAACACAGTTTGAGTTTAGTTGAGTTGCAGAACAGTTTGCTAGTGAATTTTTCTGATCTGGTTTCAGTTCTCCAGGCGCATTAGTAGATAAAACACCTAGAAAGAAAAGCAAAATCCAAGTTCTTGCTACAGTTTTAGCCAAGTACTTTGTCTTCATTCTTTACCTCATTGATTGTCTATAGGGCTAGCTATGCGTAGTAAAAACTGTATACCTTTAGTTATTAAAAGTCAACATCAAGAATAAGTATTTTTAGAAGTTACTCAGTTTTTTTCCAATTGTATATCTTTATTAATAATGAATGTAATTTGCAGCACCGATCAGTGTCACAAGCACTGATCGATGGGTTTTCTGCTTATCAGTTAGGCAAGAATTTCTTGGAGACTATTGATTGCCACCTATAGGAGTAGCACCACCTTTTTTCCCATAAAGATCAATACATCGTCTCACGCATGGTTCATAATAACCTTCTGCAGCAAACACACATCCTTCGACACATGCTCTCAACTGAACTTCATCTTCAGTTGTGTAAAAAGGCTCTGCCCAAGCTAATGAAGAGGATGAATCGTTGAACAGAACTTGAACTCTCGAAGTGTTATAACCCTCATTGTCAGAAACTCCTTTAATCTTTACAGTAACAAAATCTCCTGCAAGATCTGGAGAGCCTCTTCTAAACGGGACTTTGACTTCTGTTTCTTGTGAGAATGGCTCTTTGATCTCTAGAAAATAACTGGCTGAGACTTTCCCTTCATAGATAGCAACAAAAAGTCTACGAGTAGCTTGCTGATACACAACAAAAACCTTCTGTTCTTTGCTTCCAACAACCTTATTACCGCTCAAAACTAGTGCAGAATCTTCTTTAACAGCGTTTGTTCCAGCACTAACCGTTAAAGAGTCAGTAGAAAACACCATTGATGTAGCAGAGAAAAGAAAGGTAAACACCATAAGTGTTAGCAAATATCTCTTCATTTTTCCTCCATTGTGAATTTAGTTTGTGAATACTTGTGAACTGTCTTGCGATATGGCTATTGTAGGATTGGAAGTGTTATTAAGCAACTACAAGAAGCTAAAAGAATTGAAAGAAGTTTTGTAGTATGTTGATAGAGGCTTTCAATGGAGTCTCACTATTTACTTTTTAAACCAAGTCAGATAGCTAACAGTTGGGTTGAACAATGCCTAAGACTTACCACTTATCTCGTCGGTTTTTGAGTATTCCACACCGCAAAATGGCCCTTCTTTCTGCAATCACGGAAGATTTTTGCACAATCGAGACTATTTCATCAGAAAAAGTTCAAGAAATTGCATTTATATAGTTATACAGAATATATAAGGAGTTAAACAGATGACTCTAGAAAAGAACAACGATGAAATAGAAAAGAAAGAAACCATCAACCATGATGCAATATT
>JAEUQL010000738.1 GCA_016789295.1 Blastocatellia bacterium
TTCATCAGTCTTGTCATCTCCGATGGCTACAACCAAAGGGGGTTTGGTGTAATTTTTCAACAACCCTTCTGCAACTATTCCTTTATGTATATCTTTCAGTTTTACTTCAACTATCTTATCTCCATTCACAACCTCAATTGGCATATCACCCACAGATGCTCTGAGAACACTACACAACAGTTCAGCTTGACGTGGCCCATATTCTGGGTTCGACATACGGTAATGCCAGCTCAAATTTGCTGTCTTTACCTCAATCAAAGAGCCTGGTGTACGTGCAGTGAAAGCCTCTAAAATATTTATAAGAGGCTGTTTCCACTCATTGGTTTCTTGACAAGCTGCAACCCATTCTGTACCTGGCTTGGAACGAGACCAAAAACCATGCTCAGCATGAAGTCCAATGGGCAGAAAACCAAGCCAGTTTTCTAATATTTCTTTTGGTCTTCCACTAACAATATGTAGGTCTATACTATTATCTTCTGACAAAGTTTTGAGTAGCTTTAGCAACTCTTCATCTGGTTGGCTCAGTTCTATAAGCTTCTGCAGTGGAACAAGGGTACCATCATAATCGAGTAGCAGAAGCAGCTTTTCTGCTTCTGTTATTTGACTTAATAGATTATTTAAGTCCTCTTCTACAAACATCTCTTTTGGCTGTTTTAATGCCGTTTTAGGTATACTGCCGAGAAAACTTTCTGCCCATTGCTCTACATTCTGAGTAAATACTCTTCTCCTTAAAGCTTTCATGCGTGACCGTTTCTCTTCCACCGACATATCAAAACCAATTTTGATAGCCTTTGCTACAGCATCAATATCATATGGATTCACAAGTAGAGCTTCACCCAACCCTTCTGCCGCTCCAGCAAATTCACTAAGTAGAAGGACTCCAGACTCGTCTACTCTAGAAGCAATAAACTCTTTTGAAACCAGATTCATTCCATCACGAAGTGGAGTAACCAGCATCAGATCAGCAGCTTTGTAAAGTGCTACAAGCTCAACTTCTGACACCGAACGGTAGAGATAGTGTATTGGCAGCGAATTTACTGTTCCGTAAGTAGCATTTATTCTTCCTACCAGCTCATCTATTTGACGTCTAAATTGTTGATAAGAGTCAACTTCTGTCCGTGAAGGTACTACTATCTGTATAAGCTTCAACTTTCCTCTAAGCTCTGACTCCGACTCAAGTAACTTCTCTATTGCCAGAAGTCTTCTGGGAATACCTTTGGTGTAATCAAGCCTATCTACTGAAAGTAGTATCTTTTCACAGTTTGTAGACTTTAGTTTTTCTACTTCTAGTGCTACTTCACCACTAAGAGCTAACCTGTTAAACCGCTCTGCGTCTATGCCCATTGGAAAAGCAGAAAGAGCTATTTCTCTGTTTTGATAAAAAACTTTATCTGACTTAGGTTCAAGCTCTAGTAGATGTAGAAGTAGCGTTTCAAAATGGCGCGTGTAAGTGTAAGTATGAAAGCCTATCAGATCTGCTCCTAACATACCTTCTACTATTTCTTTACGTGCTGGAAGTACACGAAAAAGTTCAGCTGATGGGAATGGAATATGAAGAAAAAAGCCTATACGAGCATTGGGAATAAGTTCTCTGAGCATTGCAGGCAGTAAGCTCAAATGATAATCATGTATCCATACTATATCATCTGATTGATAGTAACTAACTACTTTTTCTGCAAACAGTTCATTTACCCTTTTATAAGCCATCCAATCACTAACAGCATCAAGCTTAACTTTGTCTAAGAGATAGTGAAAAAGTGGCCATAAAACACTGTTTGAATAGCCTTCATAGAACTGTTCTATCTCATCTGAAGAGAGATACACAGGAACAGATCCCAGCTTTTCAAGTTCTACTTCAAGTTCCAATCTTTGTCTGGATGTAAGAAAAGAAGTATCACCAGGCCAGCCAAACCAGATCGTATTCATGCTACTAATAATGCTGCTTAGCCCAGTTGCAAGTCCACCTGAAGACTTAATAAATTTGAAGCTATTATTGTCAATAGATAGAGTCACTGGAAGGCGATTTGAAACAATTAAAAGCCGACCCATTATAGCCACCTCTAGAGTTTATATATATTAAGCCCATGCTCTGAACCTACTATCTCGTGCATCTATAAGT
>JAEUQL010000739.1 GCA_016789295.1 Blastocatellia bacterium
GCTTGGTCAAAGCTTGATCAAACAGAAAGTGTTTGCTGAACTTGTCGAAGCCGAATATATCGAAATAGCCGGTAAACAGGCTACCAAAGTTGTTGGTGATACACCTACAAGAGAACGTAATTTTATCATCTTGCTAGCAAATAATGGCTATCTTTACAAATGGACGCTTTATGGCTTACGTCCTAATGATGCTGAACCTGTAGCCTCTCTACAACAGTTGCTCTCTAGTGTCACAATAAAAGGAAAATAGAGATGAAGATAACACCAGTAAAAAAGATTCAAGGAAGAGTTACACTGCCCGGCGATAAATCTATATCTCATCGGATAGCACTACTTAGTGCGATAGCCGAAGGTGTTAGCGAAGTTTCCAATTTTGCCACTAGTTTGGATTGCCACAGTACACTTCACTGTCTGCAGACTATGGGCGTTGAGTTTCAGTTGTCCAAAAATCTATTAGTAATAAAAGGGACAGGCAAAAATTTGGCAGAACCAGAGCAAACATTAGACGCTGGTAACTCCGGTTCTACAATGAGAATGCTCAGTGGAATTCTTGCTGGCCAACCTTTTCTTACAGAGATTACAGGTGATGATTCACTGAGACGACGGCCTATGAAGCGTATAGCCATACCTCTACGCCAAATGGGTGCAGAGATTGAAATGGTCTCGGACAACTTTGCTCCACTAAAGATAAGAGGTGGAAATCTTCAAGCCATCGATTATCATATGCCTGTTGCAAGCGCACAGGTGAAAACGTGTCTGCTCTTGGCTGGCCTGTATGCAGAAGGAATGACTTCTGTGACAGAGCCTACTCCAACGCGCAACCATACAGAGGTTATGCTTGCCGAGTTTGGTGCAGATATTAGAAAAGATGGCTCAACAATCTCTATTTCCGGTGGGAAAACTCTTCACCCGCTTCAATACAGAGTGCCAGGGGATATATCATCGGCTGCATTCTTGATAGCTGCTGCGCTTATCCTTCCAGGCTCAGAAATAGTGATAGAGTCGGTAGGTCTTAACCCCACACGTAGAGCTTTTATAGACGTTTTGCAGAGGTTTGGAGCTTCTATTGAAGTGGTCAATTTGAGCCATTATCACTCAGAACCGGTTGCAGACCTCAAAGTCTCCTACAGCCGAATGAAGAGCGATTCGAAAACAGCTCTTTTAGATGGTGAACTGATCGCAAACTTGATAGACGAGATACCAATACTTGCTCTCTTGGGCAGCCAGATCGATGGTGGACTTGTTATACGTAGTGCGTCTGAGCTAAGGGTCAAAGAGAGTGACCGGATAAAATCGGTAGTTGATGGGTTACGTTTAATGGGTGCTGAGGTAGAAGAGTTTAGTGATGGTCTGTCGGTTCCAGGCCCTCAAAACCTCAAAGCTGCTTCTATAGATTCTGCTAATGACCATAGAATAGCTATGACTTTTTCAATAGCAGCACTTGCAGCAACGGGTGAGACTGAAATCTTGGGAAGTGAAATTGTAGATGTCTCTTTTCCCAGCTTTTTTGAGACTCTCAGTGCACTGGTGAAAGCGTGAAGACAGTAGAAAGACCAATATTTTTAGTTGGCTTTATGGGAAGTGGAAAGACCACAGTTGGAAAGGTTCTAGCCAAAAAACTACAAGCTCAACTGATCGATCTTGACCAACTTATAGTGGAAAAGGCAACAAGGTCTATACCAGAAATCTTTCAGGAGTTTGGTGAAGACTATTTTAGAAAACTTGAGAGTGAAACGCTTTTTACTCTTTCTTTCAACGCTCCAAAAATAGTTGCGCTTGGTGGTGGGACTTTTGTTGCAGAACAGAATAGGGAGTTTATTAAAAAGAAAGGCTTCTCTATCTGGCTCAACTGTGATTTTGACGAGCTTGTCGGCAGATTAAAGCAAGACAACTCAAGACCACTTTACAGAGCCGACAACCTGGAACAGTTTCATAAACTCTATCTTTCTCGTCTAAGCTCATACTCTCAAGCTGATCTTCAGATTGACGTCACCAAAAAGAGGCCAAATCAAGTAGCCAGGCAGATAATGGAAGTTATATTAAAAACATCTGGTTTGCAGAAGTTTTATTCTTAAAACTTGTGGCTTGATAGCTCTTTCTAGATCTACCGGATCTCTGC
>JAEUQL010000073.1 GCA_016789295.1 Blastocatellia bacterium
AGAAAGAGACAGGAAAAGAAATTATCTGTTATGTAACGAAAAAAGCATTAGTGGATGCTCCAGGTATTACGGTTCGTGGAGTTGTTGGTGAAAGTTTTGATATCTCAGAGGCCGACCTAGACAAAGTTATCAAAGATCTCCACAAAAAGCTTGAAGAAACATCTATTAACATTACATCTCCACAACAGCGATTCTTGAGAATACCTTTCGTTGCTAGCTGCATATCGAGTGATTATCCAGCATCGGTTTATGACTTGTCTGCTCCTGAAGCTGAGCGAGGAGGTCGTTCAACTGTATCTTTGAAAAAACGAGAAGCGGGAGGCTTTCAAAACAACAATAAACCTCGTCTCTATAAAGTTGTTGAAGAGCTTTTTAAAGATGAAAAGAGCCAGCAAACAAGCATTAAACTGCCTATCAATATTGATCAACTTGAAGATACTTTTGAACAGTTTGAATGGCTCAGTGTTATTCACGCTGATGGTAATGGCCTTGGACACATATTTATCAACTTCAAGCAGTACAGCCGGTCTGAAAAAGGACGTGACTACTTGGATAAGTACAGAAGGTTTTCTCTAGCTCTCGATATCTGTACAGAAAATGCTTTCAAAGTGGCCATTTCAAATTTATCTGAAAAATGTGAAACAGTTGTGAGGCGTGGAAGGCGTCTTTATGAAACCGTTCCAGTTATTCCATTGGTACTGGGTGGTGACGATCTTACAGTTCTATGTGATGGAAAATATGCTCTGCATTTTACAGCAGATTTCTTAACTGCGTTTGAGGAAGAAACTCAAAAATCGCATCAAAATCGGATAATTGCCGAGATAACAAACAAAGCTTTTGGTGTGAGTAGACTATCAAGTTGTGCTGGAATAGCAATTGTAAAACCTCATTTTCCATTTCATTCTGCTTATGAGCTAGCTGAATCCTTACTGCAGTCAGCAAAATTGGTTAAAACAAAAGTTGTAAATAAAGTAAATAACAAAGAAATTCCCACCCCTTGCTCTGCATTAGATTTTCACGTTCTTTATGACTCTAGCAATGCAGAACTAAAACGAATTCGTAAACAATTAACCGTTAAAAATGCAAGATTAGTAGCTCGACCTTATGTTGTAACTAGTGGTCTAGAACTGGTAACACAAGAGTCTAAAAATTGGATAGCTAATCGTTCTTGGAAAAAACTATCAGATTGTGTAGACGCAATTCTTGCTCGCGATGAAAATGATCAGAACCGGCGAAAGCTTCCTAATAGTCAACTCCACATAATTTGTGAAGGTCTCTTTTTAGGCAAGGAAGAAGCCGACGCACGAATGAATTTGATAAAAGACCGTTACAAAGAGCAGGGCTTTGACGTGCTACTTGAAGGAGATTCTCTCTTCTTTGAAGAAAATAAACACGTAATTACTGGCTTTATTGATGCAATGGACGCAGCAGGTTTTTGGGAGTAATAACTTATGACGCATACTTTATATCTAAATGAAATGTTTACTTTGCAGATCAAAATGGTTTCAGACTGGCACATTGGCACTGGAACAGGAAGACCAGGAAATATAGACAAGCTCATAGCTCGTGATCACAAAGAGCTTCCTTATATTCCAGCAAAAACTTTGACAGGTGTTTGGCGTGATGCTTGTGAACAATTAGCTACTGCACTTGATGAAAATAAAAATGGCTTATGGCAAGAATTGGTTCAGATAATATTTGGAACTCAACCAAATGTAGATCGTCGTCCTGGCTTTTCACCAACTCCTGCAATTTTGTCTATTTCACCAGCACATTTTCCACAAGAGTTTCAGCAACTTCTTGTTGGAAATAATAATTTATCTCTTAGACAAGCATTAACTTTTGTTAAACCAGGAGTAGCAATAAATCCACTTACTGGTGCAGCAAAAGTTGACTTTCTTCGCTTTGAGGAGATGGCTCGAAATGGAACCACGCTAAAAGCTGAATGTAGGATCTGTTTTGAAGGCATGGAACAAGCTCAAAAAGAAGCGGTTAGTGCTTTGCTCATTGCTAGCCTAAAGCTTATTGAACGTTTGGGGGGAAAACGTCGGCGTGGCGTTGGAAAATGCGAACTGACAATAGAAGGGCAAACTCATTTAAATGTTATAGAATCACTTAAGAAAGATTGCCCAACAATTACAACCAACACTAAAAAAGCAAAAACAACTTCAAAGCAAACTTCTGCAAATGGCGATGAGTGGGAAATTATTCCACTAAGATTAGAGTTGCAAACTCCTATAGTAGCTGGTCTTGCTGTTTCTGGAAACGTTAATGAATCACTAGATTTTTTACCAGGAACATATCTTCTCCCTTTTGTAACACGTCTATTTCACAAGCTTGACTTTAATTGTCACAAAGCTATAGCAGAAGGTGACATTATACTTCTTCCTGCAACTATTGAGATCGAAGGTAAGCGTGGACTACCCATTCCTTCAGTGATTTCTAAAGAAAAGCTTTCTGGCGAATCTGAAGAAGGTGAAAGAGTGATCAATCGGATATATGAACCTGGTGACAAATGTAAGCAGTATAAGCCTTATCGACAAGGTTATATCACTTCTTGTAATACAGATACTGCTATATATCAAACTATTGCATTTGCTGAATATGCACATAGCTCGATAGATGATTCTTTACAGCGTCCAACACAAACTGTAGGTGGTCTCTATACACGTAAAGCCATTCCTAGTGGAACTCTACTTAGAAGTGAACTTCGTTTGAAAAAGTCAATAGCCGATTTTTTAGATTCTTTGTCAAAAGAATGGAGAAAGAATCTGGAAGATATTTATCGTGTTGGAGTTTCGAAAAAAGATGATTATGGGCTTATAAAGATAACTACAAATAGAGTTGAAGACCCAAATATCAAGCCAAAAGGCGAAAATGGTAGACTGATAGTCTGGCTGGTTTCAGATCTGCTACTTCGTGACAAAAACTTACGTCCAACGACTTCGATTGATGCTCTTAAAGCAGAACTTGAAAAAAAACTTGTAGTTAAACTTTCTCTAACTTCAGAAACAACTATTTATACAAAAGCAGACATCAGGATACGTCGTATAGAATCTTGGCATACAGGATGGGGATTACCAAGACCAACCTTGTGCGGACTTCAAGCTGGTTCCTGTGTAGTTTTTGATTTAATAGATGGTGAAGTAGATCTAAACCTTCTTGAAAAGTTAGAAAAAGAAGGAATAGGAGAGAGACGTGGTGAAGGTTATGGTCAAATGCTATTTAATCCACCATTACTGACACAAGAACTTAAGCTGCTAAAACCGAGGAAATTAGAGGATCATAGTTGTGAAGCTAAACCCAGTGAATTCAAGAATGGTAGTTCTAAAGCTGGACCCATTGGTAAAGAAAGTGAAGCATATGAATTTGCTTGCTCTTTAGAAAAGATTGTTTGGCAGGATGAAATTCAGCGAAAAGCATTACAAACAGCTTCGAATATAGCGAAGCGAAAAGGTTTTTTAGGCTTTGACTCAGATAAACAAACCCCACCTATGAGTCAAATAGCAAGTTTGAATCAGATTGTTTCACAAATGCAAAGTTTTGATAATAGTCAAACTATCAGAGATTGGATAGAACATATAATCAAAACTCCAACTAGAGTAAATAAATGGCTCGACAAATTGGAAGGGATTAAGAAGCTAATTGATAGGGAAAATGAAATATGGTCGGTTCTGTTTGAAAAAAATCTTCCTTCTGTACTTACGTTTGATGGTGAGGAAAGACTGAAAAAAGAGCTTTGGGCTGAAGCTATTAGAACTTTTGTTGATGCTTGTATGCGTGCACATAAACGTGAAATTGAAGGCAATCAAAAAGATAAAGAAAGATTGGAGGTAAAGCCGTAATGGCACGTAAAGTAGCAAAACGTCTAAAAATTTTAGCAACACTAGTTGCTCAAACTCCATTCCATATTGGTGGTTATGGAACCAATCCAGATACAAACTTACCATTAGCAGTTAATGGTAGCGGAAACTATTACATTCCTGGAACTAGCATAGCAGGTGTGTTGCGTAGTTGGTGCAGCCAAGTGTTTGAAACATCCAAAGTTAACAACTTGTGGGGTTTTCAAGAAGAGAACAAACAGGGTAGTAAAAAAGGTGAAGATGGACAGGCAAGTTTTGTAATAATTGAAGACACTTTGATAGAGCTACCAGAAAATACCACTATTGAAATCCGTGATGGAGTTGGTATTAATCGTTATACTGGAAGTGCTGCAGACAAAGCTAAGTACGACCGTGGTGTTTTACCACGAGATACCAAATTTCAGCTATCAATAATAGTTGAAATGCAAGAAGAAGTAGTTAATTTTGCAAAAGTGATGTTTGGATATCTGTTAGAAGCTTTGAAAGACAGCCAGCTTCTTTTTGGAGCTTCAAAAACACGTGGCCTTGGACGAGTTAAGTTGACAGAAAGCAGCATCTTTGAAGAATGCTTGAGCACCAAAAATGGAATATTGGCACTACTTAGTAATAACAAAGGAAATCAACTTTCTATAGGTGATCTGAAAGATACTGATCCAAAAATCTCACCAAATTTACAACCAAAGCTTGATATTAAAATTTTCTGGAAACCTTCTCAACCAGTAATGGTTAAGTCTGGATATGATGCAGTTGCTGTTGATACTATTCCACTTGTTAGTGGTATAGATTCAAAAAGATTAGCACTTGTTCTACCTGGCAGTAGTATTAAGGGTGTGCTACGTAGTCAAGCAGAAAGAATCGTTAGAACGGTACTTGATATTAAAGAAGATTATCCAGAAGATTTTCTCAAACAGATAAAAGTACCATTGATTGGTGAGCTTTTTGGAGTGGGAAATGAAAAGGCTGAAACTGCTTCAATAGAGAGTAATCAAGTGAATGTTGGGCTTGCTGCCTTATCAATTGCTGATTGTTATACTAGGCAATATTTTCAACGTGAAGAATGGAAAAGTATAGAAACTGAAAAAGAAATAAAGCAAACGAGTCAAGAAAAGAGATGTTTTCAAACAGCATTTCACGTTGCAATTGATCGTTGGACAGGAGGAGCTTCAGAAGGAGCACTTTACAACGTACTAGAACCACACAACACAAACTGGGAACCAATCAATTTAACACTCGATTTTGGAAGGCTCAAAGAAGAAGATAGGCTCACTGGACTGTCTCTACTACTGTTTGTTTTGAGAGATCTAATGAGAGCGAGATTACCTTTCGGTTTTGCTACCAATCGTGGAATGGGAGAGATAGAAGTCTGTTTTATTGAGTTTACCCCACAAAATTTTCAAGGTGTTCTTAAAGATAGATCTATTAGTTTAGAAACTATGAAAAATCACTTCTCTTTACCCGACAAAACACGAGAAGTCTTAAATGATGCTTGGAGAGAATGGATCAATAAACAAACCTCAAAGGCAGGAGTAGCATAATGAACACAAGTTACCCAACACTTTATACATATTCAAAAGATTGCACTAAGTTGACCGATGCTTTGTCCAATTTTGTAATTCTCTTTGGTGAAGAGATTAAAACTGTAGGCATTCTTTATGCTCCAGACAAATGCTCTTTTGTGCGACTTGAAAGAGATGGAAAAGTAACCAATGAACAAGGTAAAGAGTTGAATATAGATCGAGTTTTTGAAGCGAGGTTATTCAACAGTGAAGCTGAACTGCGTTGGCTCAATGAAAGTAATGGTTTAGGTAAAGCCATAGTTGTTTCTAGGCAAGATAAAAAAGACAAAGCTAACTACTTTGAATTTTCTGAACCCTTAAAAACTTGTGGAGCTATATGTCAAAGTTATCTTCTTTGGGGTGAAGGATATAGTGAGTCTGATAAGCAAATGCAAGAAGGCTGGAGCTGTTTGGCAGAAGCTCGAATAGGAAAGATTTACGTTCCAATCAATGGTGTAGCTAAAAAAGGTGAACGTGTTCTACTAAAAGCTGTGGAATACCTACGCGAATCTGATGAAGAAAATGGCAATGTAATAGTTTTTGAGGAATTACTGACAGGCTTGGAGGTAACATATGACTACTATTAAAGGAAAATTAGTGTTTCAAAATACAAAAAATGGGAAAGCAAGGCGTATAGTATTTCCAACAAAAAATGGTATGTCACAGCCAACTAATATTGGCCAAGGGCAGTTAGCAGAAAGTCTACAAAATAGGGAAGAAGAAGAGATAGAAGTTGATCTTGAACTTGAAACTGGTGTTCCAAAACGCATTCGCCCAAATGGAGAGCCTTGGATGACAGCAAAAGATGTAAATAGATCGCAGACCTCTAATAAAACCGATGTCAAGCAACAAAATGGAAACGATGCTGGAAAGTCAATCTCAAAAGACTTTCATAATCCTTATAATTTTATTCCTGCATTACCTAGAAATAGTATAAAAGGGGAATTAGGCAATAGAAGCCCTATTGGACATAGCCGTTATGCTGATGATTATTATAGTGGAAAAGTTCGAATAGAATTAACGGTTGAAACACCTCTGCTAATTCAGGATGCAGCCAATTCGTCAAATGAGAATGATCATAAAATATTTCCTGTTAGAGTTGATGGTCAAGGTAAACCATATCTTCCAGTAACATCAATCAAGGGGATGATAAGATCAGCATACGAGGCTGTAACAAATTCTCGCTTTGGTATATTCAATGAAAATGAGCATAAAGATAGGTTAGGCTATCGCCCTATAGCAGGTGATGCGCTTACACTAGTTCCAGTACGAATTGAAGGTGAAGGAGAATCTGCACGCATAGCCTTTTTAAGTGGTGTTTGTAAGATAGGCTCAGATGGCAGAGCAGAAGCCAATAATACCAATGAGAAAGCTCCATTGTATGCAGCTTGGCTTCGCAAGTATCAAGGACACGAACATGATTGGAATGGTTTAGACAGACACAAACAGAAAGTTTGGGCGTTCATTACTCTTTGGGATCATGGCAACTTCAAATTTTGGAATGTCGAAAAAATGGTTTCTTTTCAGCCAAAAAAGCCAGAGGATAGTGTAAAAATATCAAGAGGCGAGTGGAAAAATATTAGGCCAAGCAGAGATCCAAGAGATCCAAAAGGTTCAAAAGGTCAATGGGTAGAAGGCTATGTTTGCATAACTAACTTTAATAATGATTCTAAACACGATGAACGTCTATTTTTCAAGTCTGGGACTACTTTTTCTACTAAACTTGAAAATCACCATCGTGATATGTGGCGTGAACTGATAAAAAACTATCAAGAAGTAAACCTTAAAGAGATCAGTACAGGAGCTTCAAAACCTCCAATTCTCAAAAATGAAAAAGCTACTTTCTCTCGACACATTAGTGGAGGTGAATCTGAACTAGAACTTTCTGATGGAACCCTTTGCTATGCAAGAGTGTCCAGAAACTCAAGTGGTTTTGAGGTTCACGAGTTACTACCTGTAAGTATTTCTCGTAAACTTTTTGACTGTAGCCCAAGCTCACTATTACCTGAAGACCTCAAACCAGCCAAAGAGCTTTCACAGCTTTCACCTGCTGATAGAGTTTTTGGCTGGGTAAATCAGAAAGGTAGTGGTGCATATCGTGGACAACTTCGTATAGGCAAAGTTGAATGTAAAAATGATAATGCGATAGAACATTTTGTGACTGAGCTACCATTAGCAATTCTTGCTTCTCCAAAGCCACAACAAACGAGGTTCTATGTAGCTGCTGATAAACAAGGCAATGCACAACAAGATGCTATTTCAAAAGAAGAGGCTGGGTATGAAAGCCAAAAAGGTTTACGTGGAAGAAAAGTTTACCCCCATCACAATAATTTACCAGCAAAATACTGGGATAATCCATTGGAAGATCGAACACAACAGATAGCAGGATTTACCCAAGAATATAGACGTCCAAAAAAAAGTGGGAAGGAGCAAAAAGATAACCAGAATTGTTCTGTTAAAGGTTGGGTCAAAAAAGGGACTAAATTTGAGTTTGACATAAACCTTATAAACCTTTCTGAAGTAGAACTTGGTGCCCTGCTATTTTTATTGCGTCCACTTTATTTTCACCGTCTTGGTGCAGGAAAACCTCTTGGTTTTGGAAGCGTTAAATTAAAAATTAAGTCACATGAATTAGCTACTGGTAAAAATTTAAGATCCTTCTACTCTTCATTCGGTGAAGTACGTACTGAAAATGAAATACCTACTGAAAGCTTAAACATTGAAGAGTTAATACAGAGATACAAAAACAATTTCTCAGAAGAGTATGGAAACTTTGATGAGAGCACAATAATTAAGTCTTTCTTACGCAGTGCTAAAGGATTTGAAGATTTACCAATTCACTATCCACGTACTACCAAAGCACCTAACCCTGATGGCGAATCATTCAAATGGTTTGTTGAAAATGAGCGTAATAATGGATCAAAACTCTCTTTACCCAATCTACACGAAGACAAAGGACTACCGATTTTAGGGAGAAGAAAAAATGACTGACCTTACTTTAATTACATTTCTTGGAACAGCTAACTACAAGGAGACAACATACAAATACAAGGATGAAGAATGTAAAACAAATCTTTTTCCTGTAGCACTCTCAAAGTTTTTAAGGCCATCAAAAGTTTTTGTGGTGATAACAAAAGAAGCTAAAGATAAATGGCTTGATTTATTAAGACAAGGGCTAGAAAAACTAGAAAGTCAAGACATAGAAATGTCATATATTGATATTCCAGACGGTCACTCAGAAGAAGATCTATGGAATATCTTTACTGCAATTGCGAGCAAGATTGAAAGAGGAAACAGAGTAGTTTTTGACATTACTCACTCATTTCGAACATTACCATTCCTATCTTTTCTTGCTATTTCTTATCTCCGTGTTGCTAAACAAGTAGAAATTGCAGGTATCTACTATGGTGCTTGGGAAGCACGAAAACCACAACCACCAAAAGACACTCCTATGCAATCTTGCCCTGAAGATATATCTCCAGTTTTTGATTTGACCCCTTTTGTCACTTTGTTAGATTGGACATCAGCAACAGATCAATTCCTAAAAACTGGTAATAGTATTGCTTTAGCTAATCTTATTCAGGGAGAGAAAGAAAATAACTTAACAGATCTAGCCAAAAACCTAAAAGAAGTTTCAAATGGATTGGAGCTGCTACGTCCGATTAAAATAATGGAAACTGCATCCAAATTGCCTGAATTGATCAAAGAAGCAAAGCCAAGTTTAACACAACTACAAGAGCCGTTTTCTTTGCTTCTCAAGAAGATAGAGGCCGACTATGGAAAATTTGCACTTGATGGTCTACTTGATGAATCTGGCAACTTAATTGACTTTAAAAAGCAAAAAGAGTTTCTAGAAAAGTTGCTTTTAGTGGCTCAATGGTACTTTGAAAAAGGCTATTATGTGCATACTTTGTCTACCTTACGCGAGTGGTTACCCTCTCTACTTTGCTATCATTTTAAAGTCAATATTTTTGATAAAGATGAACGTTCTGATATGGAACTTCTTTTAAGTGGTGGAACAGATAAAGATAGAGCGACAAAAGAAGTAATAAGAAAATCTCCTCGCTGTGAAGAATGGAATAAGTTTTCTAAGAGTAAGAACTGCAAAACAATATGGTCAGATAACCTAGCCAAGCTACGCAATGATGTTTTACACTCTGGCTTTCGCAAGGAGCCAAAGGATACAAACGAAATTATTGAACTTACCAAGAGGCATCTTGAGAAAATAAAAAGTATTGCTCATGAGTGGGGAATTACTGAATGATACTACTCAATTTTGCGCATCCGTTTACTGAGCTGCAAATGGCAGCTTTAGTTGCTCTTGTTGGAAAACCGTTTGAGCGTGTTCTTGAATTTAAAACTCAATTTGATCAAACAGAATCTTTTACAGAACAAGCTCAAAAACTGATAGATTCTATAGGACTTTCACCGCAAGATTGGCAGACATTGCCAATCTTGATAAACCTACCTTCGCTAAACGTGATTACAGCTTTACTGCTTGCCGAAGTTCATGGCAGGATGGGGTACTTTCCTGCAGTTGTTAGACTGCGTCCTATACCACACTCTTTACCGCCACAGTTTGAGGTTGCCGAAATATTAAACCTGCAGAGAGTGCGTGACGCCGCTCGCGTATCTCGGTGACTGCTTGCCAGAATATTTCCTAAAAAATCAATTTTTAAGTTGACAAATCTAACGATGTTAAATAATCTTACGTCGGTAGATAATTATGGGAACCAAAGAGAGAAGAGAAAAGCATAAAGAAGGCTTGAGGCAGTTGATACTTGACGCAGCAATAGAGCTATTTGTAACCGAAGGCTACGAAAGTACAACAATGCGTAAGATAGCTGAAAAGATAGACTATTCACCGCCAACTATCTACTTCTATTTTCGTGACAAAGCTGAATTATTTGACAACATATGTGCAGAAACTTTTGGAAAGCTTGACCAGCAGATGGAGCTTCTTCGTGCAGAAGTAGCAACAGAGAAGAGTGAGCCATTGGTCAATCTTGAGAAAGCTCTTAGGGGCTACATCGATTTTGGTCTCAGACACCCAAACCATTACACCGTTACTTTTATTCTGACCTCAGAGTTTGAAGCAAATGGTGGAGAATCACGAAAAAAGACTACAGGACTAAAGACTTTTGGTTGTATGCGACAGATGGTAGCCGAGTACTTAATATCAAAAAACGGAACTGATGTTGGAGTAGAAGAGACCAGCCAGGCACTCTGGGCAGCTATTCACGGAGTTACTTCGCTGCTTATAACTCAAAAAGGTTTTCCTTTTGTTGAACAAAAAATGTTGATCAATAAACTTGTCGAAATACTTATCAAAGGTGTCAGGAATTAATATATTCCATTGCTTGATAAGTAAATTTTTTTGCTCTTATACTTAACAATGTTAGAAAAACTAACGACGTAATATAAAAAGGTGGTAGAGATGAACTTTGTAGCATTAAGAATGTTGATGGGAGACAGGGCAAAATTTCTGGGATTAGTCTTTGCTGTTGCGTTTTCATCATTTCTGATAGCACATCAGAGTTCGATCTTTTCTGGTCTAATGCTTCGCACAACAAGCCAGATAAGAGATGTGATAGATGCTGACATATGGGTGATGGATAGTGAAACTCAATATATAGATGAAGTAAAACCATTGTCGGATGAGGATCTGTATCGTGTTAGAAGTGTGCAAGGTGTTGCTTGGGCAGTGAAGCTTTTCAAAGGGCTTCCTCGTGCAAAAGCAGAGGATGGAAAATTTCGGACAGTAATCTTAATGGGTGTTGATGATTCTACTTTGGTAGGTGCACCAAGAAAGATGATTATGGGTTCTATTGAAGATTTGAGAAGGCCAGATTCGGTTATTATCGACCGGGCTGGTTTCTTTTTTTACTATCCGAAAGAACCTCTT
>JAEUQL010000740.1 GCA_016789295.1 Blastocatellia bacterium
TAGGCCATTTTGGAATGACCACAGGTTATATAAACCGCCTTGAAGTACTAGGTGCTGATGTTACAGTTACTATTGACCGTGCGTTCACTACTACTGCTGATATGGTTTGCACTCTTCAAGTCAACCAAAGTAATGAGCGGCGTGCTGTTACAGTAGAACCTAGTGACAGTTTTGCTCTTTTTCTAAAAAGTGTATTTGAAAGTATTGGCAGTGAGCAGAGAAAAGTTTTTGCTGAAACAATGCTGAAAGACGCACAAGCACTTGATATTTTGCGCCATAGTTTGAGTGCTTAGACTACAGTAGCTTTTTGTAGAGGCTAAGCCATTCAAGCTTCTCTTTTTCTGGGCTTAACTCTTTAACTAGCTGTTTAGCACCTTCTGACAGGTAACGAGCAAAGTCATCGTCTTTTAGAATTCGTTCAATAGCTTTGGTTAATTCTGTAGGGTCACCGTGTGGAACCAGCAGGCCATTCTCTTCGTGGTCTATCACTTCTTTCATTCCACCAACAGCCGTTGCTACAAGTGGTACACCCAAGCAAGCTGCTTCGAGAAGTGCGTTGGGCAGTCCTTCGTAAGCCGAAGTTTGAGCATAGACATGCATTCTGCGTAAGTGGCTAAAAACGTTGTTTTGAGAAAATTTACCTGTAAGCTCTATCTCACTTGTAACTTCTTTCTCATTGGCAAGAGTATATGTCCAACGCTCTTCTTCTGGATCGTCAAAATAACCAGCTAGGAGAAGCTTATTTCTCAGCTCTGACGAGATGGCGGCATAACCACGTAAAAGTAGAGGTATATCTTTAATGCGGCGTAGTTGTCCTACGGTTCCTACAGTTCCACGGTTATTCTGATTTAAGTACCATGGCTCGATAGTTTCTGGTATTGGCTCAACACTGTTTCTGATTACAGAACAACGTCCATTTATATCAACATCTCTGGATACTTTGTCTAAATAGAACTGATTTACAGAGGTGACCCAAGTAGCTTTCCGCAGTGTAGCCAGAATACTTGCACGGACAAAAGTGTGATTAATAAGTGTTAGAGCATCATTGCCGCGAATGCTCGCAATTATTGGACGTTGTCGTTGACTTTCTTTGACTGCTGCAACACAAGGATAGACAGCCGTTAGAAAAAAACCGTGGAAAAGATCAAACTCGCATTCTTGGTCGAGCTGTCGTATCAGTTGTCTAAAAGCAAAGGCTGCTTCTGCACTGTTTAGATCGTGAAAAAGACGATGAACTCTTATTCCATCCTCATCATCTTGAGTAGTTTCGCCCGTCCTATCGGGTTGGTTGCATAAAGTTACAACATCTACACTAAAACCTGCTGCTACTAGAGTGCGTGCAAGACGTTTTGCGGCGGTAGCAACACCACCAATGCTTGGTGGATATTCCTGCGTTGATAGACAGATCTTTGTTTTAGACATAATTAAAAAAGTGCCAAACTGGCACCATCCACTGCTGCTAACCATCTACCATCTTCTAAGGTTATAGCATCAATGTGGTGCATAGCTGTACCATTCCAGCCTGTTCCAGTTGCTTCAAGAATGGGACTTTGGTCGAGTTCGTGCTCTCTGTATTCGCTCTTACTCAGATGATCAACAGCAAATACGCGAACTTGGCTTCCATAAGATGGCCAGCCGTCTTGTGCAAAGCGTAGCAGTTGTCCTTGATAAAAGAGCATTCGTCCAGCAGGACGAGTACGACGACGGTCTCCAGGCCAAAGAGGATTTTGTGGATGTTCATACCACTTGCCAGTAAGTGATTCACTCCAGAAAAGACGCATCTCATCTAGTCCACGCTGTGCAAAGATCCACCATAGATCTTGGTAATGTAGAATCGTTGCATCCGCAAACTCTCCATAGAGTAGTGTAGCTACGCATTCCCAACGATTGGGCATTTCAACTGCGCGGTAGAGTCGCACTGAACCATCTTGACGGGTTTCAGGGAGCATGTAGATCTCTTGATTGTGGGCAAAGACTTGTGGGTAAGACAGGTGAAAAGGTTCTTGCAACACAACACTGCCATAACTCCAATTAACACAGTCTATACTGGTACTGTAAGCTATTTCACCACGCTCTGTTTCACTGTTTAGAGCTTCAAAAAACATGTACCAGAGGT
>JAEUQL010000741.1 GCA_016789295.1 Blastocatellia bacterium
TTATATGTAAAAAAAATGTTGTTGATTTTGCTAAACGAATGAAGCAGCCACGTCTTGTACACGTATCCACCTGTTTTGTAGCAGGAAATAGGTCTGGCTCTGTTTGGGAGAATGAGCCTGTTGTTGGCTATTTCCCACGTAGACAAGAGATGTTTGACACAGAGTTTTCTGTGGAAAAAGAGCTGCGCGACTGTGAAGCACTAAAAAAACGTGTACACGAAGAGGCCAATGATGTGGTTATTGGTGCACGCTTCAGAGCTGACGCAAGAGAGAGACTTACTGAAGAAGGTCGAGATGCAGACAACGAACGTGACTTACAGACGGCTATTGCTCGTGAACGTAAGGTTTGGATAAGAGAACGGTTAACAGATCTTGGTATAGAGCGTGCTCAATGGTGGGGTTGGCCAAACATATATACATACACAAAAAGCTTGGGTGAACAGGTAGTAGCTGCTGAAGAAGGGATTATAAAAGCGATAGTTAGACCTTCAATAGTTGAGAGTTCAGTTGCATTTCCATTTCCTGGTTGGAATGAAGGTTTTACTACTACTGCACCACTCATTTTTCTAGCATTAAAAGGACAGACAAAATTTCCTGCAGAAGAAAAGTTTATACTCGATATCACACCTGTAGATGATATAGCTTCTGGTCTGCTTGCTGTAGCTGTTCAATCACTAGTTGAAACTCCAAATCTTGTCTATCAATTATCATCAGGTGATAGCAATCCAAACTACCTTGAACGTATAGTTACACTGCTTGGCCTTTATAAAAGGCAACATTTCCAAAACAAAGAGACAGGTAACAAATGGCTCAATGAAATACTTGCACGCCTTGAGACCAGAGCAGTTACAAACGACCATTTCCAACGCTATTCACTCCCAATGTTTGGCAAAGCCGCAAAAAAAGTCTCTTCTTTCCTAGATAAAGTACGTCCTCGTTGGGGAGGTGGAAAGGTTACCGAGGTTATAGACCAAGTAAAAGAGTCTGTGGAACGTGTAGAGAAGTTTACAGAGCGTACTACAGAGGCATTCGATCTGTTTCGCCCATTTATGGTTGAAAATAAATATGTATTTAGATCCAACAATATACGTGATCTTGTAGCCAGAATAAATGAGGCAGAAAAACCACTCCTTCCTTGGCTTTCCAGTAGCCTAGACTGGTATGAATATTGGCTCAACATACACGTTCCAGGTCTTGAAAAATGGGTCTTTCCAACTCTAGAAGAAGATCTAGAAGAGAAGCCGAAGCGTGTCTACACATATCGTGACCTTATCGAACTTTTTGAAACAACTACAAAACGACACGCACATCGTGTTGCAATGAGTATAAAACGCGATGGCATAGAAGAGAGGTACTCTTACAGAGACTTGAGAGAACTTGCTACACGAGTAGCAGCCTTTCTTGTTGGTAATGGCATAGCACAAGGTGATCGTGTGATGCTGCTATCAGACAACTGTCCTGAATGGGGTATGTGCTACTTTGGTATTATCAGAGCAGGTGGAGTCTGTATACCTGTAGATGCAAAATCGAGTAGGGAAGAAGTAGTAAATCTTGCTAGATCAGGTGGAGCAAAGGCAGTAATTACAAGCTCGGATCTATTTCTGAACAAACTTGCAGGGCTAAAAGGACTTCTAAAATCTTCTGAACTGGATACAAAAGTTTGGACATTTGATGAAGTCTTTTTGCTTGAAGACGAAGCAGTTGAAAGCGAGAAGATAGCCAAGCTACCACAGAAGATCTCTGCAAACTCCATGTCTTCGCTCATTTTCACTTCTGGCACCACAGGTAGTCCAAAAGGTGTAATGTTATCACACCGCAATTTCACAAGTCTTGTATCCAAACTTTCTAGTGTTTTTGATCTAGAAGAGAAGGATGGCCTTTTAAGCGTACTACCACTACACCACACATTCGAGTTCTCGGCTGGATTTCTTGTTCCTATAAGTAGAGGGTCACAGATCACTTATCTTTCTGAGCTTACGGGTGATGCTCTTGCAGATGCTTTAGAAGATAGCCATGTTACGGCAATAGTTGGAGTTCCTGCACTTTGGGAATTGTTACACCGACGCATAATGAATAGGTTTGCTGAAAAGTCTGAATGGCTTGA
>JAEUQL010000742.1 GCA_016789295.1 Blastocatellia bacterium
CCATCAAAAGGGCTGGTAAAAGCTTCTTTGTCAAGGAACTCTATAGAATCTTTGTCGAGATATTTATCTACATCTGGAACAAACGCTTCTATGAACTCTATAAAGAAAGTCTTGAGTAGTTCTTTGAATATTGCATCATGGTTGATGGTTTCTTTCTTCTCGGTTTGATTGTCAGGTTTTTGTTCTGATTCTGGCATTTTCAATTAGCTCCTGCTTGTAAATTAAAAAAGCACCCTGTAATAGATAAATGCAATTTCTCTGTCTTTTCCGCGAAGGTTTTCCAGATTTTCAAAAATATTTTGCTGCAGTGTTGCAAGTGGATTAGAATTCGACACCTCCAAATCTTTAAGGACAGTTAAATAGCTATGAAAAGAGTGATGGTTTGTGTCTTCATATTTAGCCTTCTTTTAATAACTTTGTTGCAAGTGAAATCTGCTAATAGTGATAGAGTTTCAACAGTGACATTTGAGTTTGATGGAATGATGGGCTTGTTTATGGGAGACAGCCAAAAAGTGAGTGTTGGAATACAGGAGTTGATTATCTAGTAACTGTCCACAACCTTCCACCACCAGACCTAGCCGACTTGAGCCATTTTCTCATGTACTATGATGTTATCGATGAAGAACTAACACAGTATGAGCCTGTAATGGTAGAACCTACAGGAAGTAGTAGACAGCTTTGTCCACCAAGAATCTTTGGCTCCTCACCTCTTGATTAGAGTTATTGTTTCATCAATAGTTCTTGTGGAAAAGCTTATATCTAAAAGCTTGCTCTTTTTCTCTACTCTTAGTCTTTTGCGAGCTTCCGTGTACATTTTTGTAGAGCTAATGCTGCTGCGGCAGCTATTCTCTTGTAATTCTTTAACCCATTTATCTTCTTTAATTTTTCTATCATCCAAACATTTCTGGCTAGTTTCTCAACAACAACTTCTTCTGCTACTCTCTTTTCTGGATTAAAAGAAGTGTCGGTCTTGATATCCTCTTCATTATTAATACTCTCTTTTCCTGAATCTTCAGCAGGGATTTCCATACCAAACCAGGTCTCAATATTTTCGTGATAGGTCTGAGTTTGTAATAAAGCCCACTACATAGCCATCTCGGTCAATAACTACTATGGCACCAAGACCATTATTTGAGAGTTTTCTTCTGCATTCATTCTCTTGTGCATCACTTTCGACAAACTGTTCTGTTGAAACAGGATTCATTATAGAAGAGATGGTTTGAGGAGATGGAGTTTGTAGCTCTCGACTAACAAAACCGTGCAATCTACGGCTGCTTACCACAGGAAAAACTTTCTGCTCTTCTACTTGTGGCAATTTTCTTAAAAAGCTCTCTATTGACTCTGAAGGTTGAAAAGAGACAAACTCTTTTCTCATAAGATCTGATGCCTTCTTGCCTGAAGTTTCCAGATTGAGAAGTATGGAAGGGCTAGGCTTTCTAAACTGTTCCGTCTTTCCAACAATATGTTGTGGTAATGCGTTCTGTAGCAGTTTGATGAGCATCACACCTGTAATTACACTCCACAAACCTGTCAATCGATCTAGATCTACAATAGATATGTAGAGGCCAACAAGGATCATAGTTATAGCTATTGCGAAACCAGTTCTAAAACTTACTTTTGTAGCTTGGTTGAAATCTTTCTTTTTGTACCAGATAACGGCTCGTAGCACCCTGCCACCATCCATCGGGAAACCAGGAAGCATATTGAAACAAGCTAAGAGAAAGTTTACATATCCTATATGCAAAAAAGCTTTTGAAAACGTGTTAGATACTGCACCTGCTGAGTCTATAGCAGTTAAGGCTAGTGATAGCAGATAAAAGAGTGCTGCAACTAGAAAGCTTGCCGTCGGGCCTGCTATTGCGATCTTAAATTCATCAATAGCGTTTTCTGGTTCACGTTCGAGGTGAGCAAGCCCACCAAAGACATAAAGAGTTACTTCCTTGATCCCTATACCTGCACGACGCGCAACAAATGAATGTGCCATCTCATGAGCAAGTACAGAAAGAAAGAATAGTATAGAAGTTATTAAGCCTATACTCCAGTATAGAAATTGTGTATTGCCTGCAGATACAAAAGGTAGATATATGGTTGAAAT
>JAEUQL010000743.1 GCA_016789295.1 Blastocatellia bacterium
ACGTTCTTATGACACTGGGCTTGTGGCAGTTTTCAAAAACAGAGAGGCACTCGATGCGTACACAGTTGATCCAGAACACGTCAAGGTAGCGGCTTTTGGTCGAGAGATCTCTGAGCACGTAGCTTCTGTCGATTTCGAAGATTGAAGCCAAGGTCAATATTATTCTTGTCACAAGGGGCGATTGCAACTATATTCAATGACCAAATTCGCTTTTTAACAATTAAAAAGCGAATCAGTCAACCAAATGCTGACACTTTTGCTTCTCATCAAAGAAAGTAGAAAAGTAATTGGTAAAGAAAAGGGAAATTACTATGCAGAAAGAGCCGAAAGAGACCAAAGACAAGGAGAAATCTTCTACCCCACAAAGAATAAAGCTCAACCCTGATCTGAAAAGCCCTCGTGCCCAAGAGTTTGAAAATAAGCTGATGGCGCGCATAGTCGGTCAGGAGAGAGCTGTAAGGCGCATAGCTAACCTCTACCAGATACATCTGGCTGGCCTAGCAAACCCAGGAAGGCCAGTAGGTACTATGCTCTTTCTAGGCCCAACAGGTTCTGGCAAGACTCGTGTAGTAGAAGCTGCTGCTGAAGTTCTTTACACTGACCCAAACGCTGTGATCAAAGTTGACTGTGCCGAATTTCAGCACAGCCACGAGATTGCAAAACTGATAGGATCTCCTCCAGGCTATCTTGGCCATCGTGAAACTTCTCCAATGCTGACCCAAGAAAACCTGGATCGTTATCACACAGAGAAAGATCAGATAAGCTTTGTTCTTTTTGACGAGATCGAGAAAGCTTCTGATGCGCTTTGGCAATTATTACTAGGTATTCTCGATAAAGCAACACTGACGCTTGGCGATAATAGAAGGGTTGATTTTTCCAAAGCTATGATCTTTATGACATCTAACTTGGGTGCAAAAGAGATGTCAGACCTGATCTCTGGTTCCATCGGCTTTGCTCCTACAAAAATACGAGGAGAACACGACAACGAACTCGACCAGAAGATCTACCGCACAGCTTTGGAGGCTGCAAAGCGAAAATTCTCCCCTGAATTTATGAATAGAATAGACAAAGTAGTAGTCTTTCGTTCGCTCAAAGAGCACCACCTGCATCAGATCTTGGATCTGGAGCTAAAAGCTGTTCAAGACAGGATTATGAAAGGTACTGCACAGAAGTTTATTTTCAAATGCTCACCAGAAGCTAAGAAATTCCTACTCGACGAGGGTATAGACTATAAGTATGGTGCACGACACCTCAAACGTTCAATCGAGAGGTTTCTAGTCTATCCACTCTCCAACCTAGTTGCGACCGAGCAGGTCAGTATGGGAGACCTTGTTTTTGTAGAGTTTGATAGCGAAGAAGAGAAACTAATCTTTAGCAAAGAGGTTGGTGGAGCATTAGTAAATACAGAAGAGTATGCAGAGCATTTTAACGAAAGCACTTCTTTGGCTCCAAGGCCAAAAGCTGCTTCTGCATCACCAAAAAATAGGGAACAAGAGTAGTCAAAGTAGGTACATAGTTTTATTGCACATGATAACCCAAACTTGCATTAAAACTATGTACCATCAACCTTTTAATCTAATCCTCACTTGAGCGGCCAAAAACTCTTCAATGTAAAATTAAAAAACTCTCAGTAACTTTTATAGATTAAATAGACTATTTTGAGGAGAGTTTTTGTGAAAAAAGTAAGGTTTAATCTTTTATATATAAGAAACAAGTATAAATAAATTCAGATTTAACACTCTTGTTTGTTAGGTATAAATCTTACTTCTACTCCTAATCTATTTTTGGAGATTCATTAATTAATTAGCACAAGTATCTGGTCTGGAGTCTTGTCGGTAAAGTTTATCCTTTGCAGGTTGTTTGGCTTTTGAAAAAGCTCTAATTTCGATAATCTGCTTTTGACAGACTCCAGATGTTTTCTTGCTTCTTGCTTCTTTCCTTGCAGCCAAAGAGCTTCTCCTAAGCCTTGCTCTGTCTGTATTGGAACAAGCAGGTTTTCTATAGATTGGCTCTGCATTATCTCTAACGCTTGCTTATAAGAATTTTCACAAGACGAATAGTCTCCCAGCAGACCCAAAACCTTACCACTGT
>JAEUQL010000744.1 GCA_016789295.1 Blastocatellia bacterium
CGGTGAAATAGAGCAAAATACCAGAACATCCTGCTTGGAAAGATCTTCCTGCTGTCATTCTGGTTATCGACGTGTATTACGAAGTAGACATCTTCGGACTTGAACTTGGCTTTAACCAGCAAGTCACAAGCATATTTGCTTCCATCAAAAGGGCTGGTAAAAGCTTCTTTGTCAAGGAACTCTATAGAATCTTTGTCGAGATATTTATCTACATCTGGGACAAACGCTTCTATGAACTCTATAAAGAAAGTCTTGAGTAGTTCTTTGAATATTGCATCATGGTTAATGGTTTCTTTCTTCTCGGTTTGATCGTTGTTTTCTAGAGTCATCTTTTCAACTCCTTGTATATTCTGCATAAATATATAAATGCAATTTCTCTGACTTTTCCGTGAAGCTTTTTCCGATTTTTCGAAATATTTTTGATGATTTGAGTGGTCTACAGAATGATTTGACCTGTCTATGCAATGATTTGACCCGTCCATGCGACGATTTGACTCGTCCATGCGACGATTTGACCCGTCCATGCAATGATTTGACCCGTCCATGCAATGATTTGACCTGTCCATGCGACGATTTGACCTGTCTATGCAATGATTTGACTCGTCCATACAACGATTTGACTTGTCAAAAATAGCTTACTTCTTCTTTAAAAACCTTCAGTTTAAGTTGTAGATCTACATCTTGGACTGTTATCAAGATAAGAAAGCAACAGTAAACAAGGATGGCCTACCCGTTTTAGCTTCTAACCTGAATAAGCAGATTGGCGATAGCCCTATAGACTAACGTGTAGCCCTATGCGAGAGTTGACACTTGCAGAGCAGAAGTATAGATATATGCTGCTGCGCATATATCCCTATCTTGTAAAGTTTCTGTAAACTATTCATTATATAGATAGTTGTGCAATAGAAAATTTACACTAAATTAACTCTTTATTTACATCCTTCATATAGCATTCCTGCTTTAACCAACCGTTAAAAACTAAGAGGTAAAAACTCAATGTCTTCTTATCTGCGCTCAGCTTTCGTATGGGCAATTGCAATTATCATCTGCTTCTCTTTTTTGACATCTACCCCGATGGCAGATGTCAAGTTTGATCAACAAGATAAGCAGAAAGGTAATGCACAACAAAAGAAAATAAAGACAGGGAAAGTACTTGGACTTGTAGTCAACAGCACTACAGGAGATGCTCTCCCTAGAGCAACTGTTGAGGTCGTATCTACAGGCCAGACAGTTTACACGGATGCAGATGGTAATTTCACACTCGATCTTGAACCAGGGACTTATGAACTGAAGGCTACTTTTGAAGGATTTATTGAGATACGCAAGGAAGTGACTGTTAGCTCTACTGATGTCACTCCTGTTGACATTGCTCTTTCACAACAAGGTGTAGGAGAAGTGATCGAAGTAGTAGCCAGTTCCAATTCGGCAGTCGCTCTTTTAGAAGAGCGGCGCAGTGGCACAACCATAGCCGATTCTATCAGCCGTGAAGAGATCAGCAAAGACACTGGTTCTGATGCTGCAAGCGTTTTGCAGCGTGCTCCTGGTCTTTCAGTAGTTGGAGGCAAGTTTGTTTATGTTCGAGGGCTTGGTGACAGATACAGTAACACAGTACTCAATGACGCTGCTCTGCCAACACCTTTGGCAGACAGGCGCACAGTTCCGCTTGACCAAGTACCTTCTGAGCTTGTACAGAACATAAAGGTTCTTAAAAGCTTCACTCCCGATCAGCCAGGTGAATTTGCTGGCGGTCTAGTCAAAATCGAAACCCTGGAAATACCCAACAAGACTACATTTAAGATCTCTTCTTCAATCAGTGCAAACTCTGTAACAACATTTCGCGATTTCCTACGCTATCCAGGCGACAGACTCGATTTTCTAGGTTTTGGCTTGGGTCGTCGTGACCTGCCAAGCAGCATTCCTATGCAGCAACTCCGACGTGGAAGCGCACTTATTCCAGGTTTTTCTGCCGACCAGTTACAACAGTTTGGCCGCGCTTTTGAAAATATATGGGAACCCAGATCACAAAGAGGGACTGTCAATCAGAACTATGGTATATCTGGCAGCAAGCAGATAGGAAAATTTGGG
>JAEUQL010000745.1 GCA_016789295.1 Blastocatellia bacterium
CTACAATAGACAGATCTCCAACAGCAAAAAGTTTCAAAGCAATAGCCGATCTTGTTTCCGAGATGGAAGTAGAGAAGGTTGTTGTTGGCCTTCCTATTCGCTTGGATGGCACTCGTGGAGATGCTGTTTTGCGAGTTGAGAAGTTTATAGAGCGTTTGCAGCAGTTTATAAGCTGCCCAATCGTTGGTTGGGATGAAAAGCTGACCTCTTATGAAGCAGAAGAGAGGATGCGGCAGGCAGGCTTAAAAGCTCACGAGCGGAAAAAGCGTATAGATGAGTTTGCAGCAGTAGTTATTTTGGAAGACTATATTCATTTGTCGAATTCTAAACTCTAAGAAGGTAGAGATTTTGTGATCCGTGCTCTGTTGCGTATAGGGTTAATTTTAGCAATCCTGCTAGCTATTTCAGGTAGCTTTTTCACTTACTGGGTAAATTTAAGCTTAAAAACTCCTCATACACATTCTGCAGAACAGCTCTTTGTGATAGAGCCTGGCATGGGACGCAAGGCCATAGTCAGAAAGCTTGTTCAAGAAGGAATAGTCAAACAGAGCCTTCCTTTACTTGTCTATATGACAGTTCAACCTGCAAAAGCAAACCTCCAGGCAGGTGAGTATCTATTCGATTCTCCAATAACTCCAATCCAAGTTTTAGAGAAGATAAACCGTGGACAGGTAGCTACACTCCAGTTAACAATCCCCGAAGGGTATGACCGCTTTGATATTGTTGAGACACTAATAGCAGGACAGATAGGTGATAGAGAAGAATTGGAAAAAGCGGTAAAAGATACTTCTCTAATAGCAGACTTAGACCCAGAGGCAAAAGACCTTGAAGGCTACCTTTTTCCTGACACTTACACATACACGCATAGAACAGATGCTCAGCAATTTGTAGCTTTAATGGTGAAGCGATATAAACAAATTTTGACTCCTGAAAGGAGAAAACGTGCAGAAGAGTTAGGGATGACTTTACGTCAGGTTTTGATACTTGCTTCACTCATTGAACGTGAAGCAAAACACGATGAAGAACGGCCTTTGGTTTCGTCTGTTTTTCATAACAGGTTGAAAAAGGGAATGAAGCTCGACTGTGATCCAACCTTTATTTATGCTGCAAAGTTAGAAGGAGTGTGGGACAAGAACGTAAATAACCCATCGCATCGGCGGCGCAACTCTTCTTACAACACATATGCCTATCCTGGATTGCCGCCAGGTCCTATAGCTTCACCCGGAATCAAATCTATAGATGCTGCCCTCAATCCTGCAAGTGCCGACTATATCTACTTTGTGGTCAATAGTGCTGATGGACACCACAAATTTTCATCTACGGAAAATGAGCACTTGAAAGCGGTTGCCCAATACAGGCGGCTACAAAAGCAGATGATAAATAACTAAAAATAGTAACTGTGGGAATAATATGGAAACATCTAATGCCAGCTTTCAAGTTCTTATAAATCGATATAATGAGTCTGCGCGTAAGTTCAAAATTCTTTATGTTGTAGGACTTCATCTACCAGGATTAATTGCTGATCTTTCTTCTGAAGAGAAGACTCCTCCTGTAGATCAAAATTTGACTTATGGCAAACTAAACGTTGTGCGTAAAATGATAGAAGAACCAACAGAAACTAGTCCTCAAATAGGCTTGATGATAGACGAGATAGATACTGATCTTGCAACAAGCTGGAAGTGGTATGAAAAAGTAGACAAGAATGTGACTCCTTATATGCTTCGTTCATATTTTGAGAAGCGTCAAGACATCCCAGCAGAGCACACCATCTTGCTAGCTAGATTTCTTCTCAATAAAACAGACCATTCTGATTATGACCAAGGAAAAATAGACTATCTGCTAACACACGTCTTCTGTGTTAATGATGAAAACAACTTTCCAAGACTGAGAGTTTCTTCTGAAAAAGAGTTGAGAGATGAGATAGTAAAACTGCTGCCAGAACAGTTTCAAAATGAGCCTAGAGAGTTAGAACAATTGCTAAATAAAACTAACCAGTTCTTAAAAGAGTTGTTGGCAGTAACTAGTTTTGAAGATCTAATTGCTGGTGAGTACATCAAAAAGGGACGTGCACTAAAAGCTTCT
>JAEUQL010000746.1 GCA_016789295.1 Blastocatellia bacterium
CAGTTGGATAAAGAAAGGTGCTCAACTACTTGGGCTTGGTAACAGAGCTATTCGGGAAATTGAAGTTGATAAATCTTTTCGTATCGATATAAGAGCTTTGTCAGAAAAAATTGCTAAAGATAGACAGAGTGGAGTTAAACCAATCTGTGTAGTTGGAACAATTGGAACTGTAAATACTGGCGCAATTGACAATTTGGAAGCAGTAGCAGACATAGCCAAACAGGAAGGTCTCTGGTTTCACATTGATGGAGCGTTTGGAGCACTTGTAAAATTATCTAACAATTTAAGTTCACTTGCCAAAGGATTAGAAAAAGCCGATTCTCTTGCATTTGATCTACACAAGTGGATGTATCTACCATTTGAAGTTGCTTGTGTACTTGTAAAAGATAAAAAAGCACACCACAGCACTTTTCAGCAAACTGCTAAATACTTTAACCCTGCTTCTCGTGGAGTTATCGCTGAAGGTATCCCTTTTGCTGAAAGAGGTATAGAACTGACTCGTAACTTTAAAGCTCTCAAAGTCTGGATGTCACTCAAAGCCCATGGAATAAATACTTTTGCAAAACTTATAGAACAGAATATCTATCAAGCAAAATATTTAGCTAGCATTGTAGAAAGCCATCCTGAATTAGAACTTCTTGCACCTGTTAGTCTTAATATAGTCTGTTTTAGATATAAGAGCTTTAATCAAGAACAACTAAACCAACTTAATCAAGAGATACTGCTTCGTTTACAAGAGTCTGGTATAGCCCTACCATCGAGCACTATTATAGAAGGGCAGTATTGCATACGTGTTGCAATAGTCAACCATAGAAGCAGAGTTGAAGATTTTGAACTACTGGTGTCAGAAATAGTTAAACTTGGGCGTAAAATAGCTAAAGAGTTCTAAAGTATTTTTGCTTGGTTCTTCCACTTCAGATCTATTGTCCAAACCTTGCTTGAGATTGAAAATCCATGTCTCTACTTTTAGGATCGATATTTAACACATAGTGAAATTGACCTCTTATGAAAGAATGTATGACCCTACGCGCAACACTAGCAGCAAAGCTCTGTTGTTTAGAATATGAAACTATAAGCGCCTGTCCTTTTGATGAGCTGAAAATAATGTAGCCCTCTATCTCTACAGGTCGATCCTTAAACGTCGCCTTTCCTTTTATTGTCATTGTAAAATCACTACGTTTTTCAAAGATCACTTTTAAGTCTTTGAAGTCTATTTTTTGATGTATCTTTTCGTCAATAAAGCGAGAAAGATGGTTTGGTACATCTTCATCAATAATAAACTCTTTTACCTCAAACGAATATCCTAGTACTCTAATACTTTCAATATCACAAGAGCAATTTTCTATCCTATGTAGTGCTTTTTCTTGATCAAGAAGTTTCTCAAAATTTAGCTTACAAGGTACTTCGATTTCTATTTCACCAAGCATGTGGCTACTCCAAGTAGGACGCAAAAGCGGAAAGAAATAGTTTGCAGTAAGGCTTAATATTGTATACATAACCAGTACTGTCAAACCTCTAGAAATAAGATAACTAATCCAAGGCATAAAAGACTTATATATAGAGTTATCTTTAACTTTGGAAAACTTCTCTTCTATCCTACGAAAACGCACAATCACTCTTCTTCTAAATCTTGCAACAGCACCTTTGTAAATAATTTTTTTAATCTTTCTTACAAAGTTATCCTTAATTTTGTAAGCTCTTATTTTCAGCTTATAGAGTTTCTTAGTCTTTTTAGTTACAGGATCTCTAACTTCTCCATTAAGCATTATCTTTTTGATTCTGGCTACAAGTATCTCTTTATCTATTAAACTACAACCAGCTAAAGACAGGACTTTGACTAAACCTTCCATACATTCTTTATACCAAAACGGAATAACACACATTGCTAGTTTTATATGTTCTTCAGTAATAGGTCCTTCTTTTGGCAATGGTTCAAAAAGCACGTTTTGCGTAGCAAGGAAATTTTTTATGTGGATCTCAGCTCTAGGATCCCACTGTGAGCTACTTAAATCCTCCTTTACATCCAAATTCCAGTCTATTTCTGTAACTGAAACTAGACCATCTTTCGTGCCAGTAGCCAT
>JAEUQL010000747.1 GCA_016789295.1 Blastocatellia bacterium
TTCTACTGCTCCAACAGCACCTATAGCTCCTCCAGTTCCTCCATCACCACCAACTCCTCCACTGGTTCCACCAGCATCACCGTTGTTGGCTCCCACACCTGCTCCAAAGGCACCAGAACCACCAAAGCCACCTATTGCACCTCCAGCAAAACCGCCTGTCATGCCTCAGGCAAAGGCACCAGCAATGCCGTCTGCGCAACCACCACAGGCTCCTAAGCCAGTTGCTCCACAGATGCCAAAACCTGCAACTCCACCAACTGGTCCTAAGTATCAACCAGGAGCCACCAATGATCAAGCAGCACAAAGGTTAGCTAGGTTATTGGTTACAGAGATCAAGCTTTACAATGAGAAGAAAATAATGGATGGGCGCAAAAACAACAACATATATGATCTTTTGAAAGATCCAATAGAACAGTCAAGAAAGCATTATAAAGAGAGAATGGGTAACTCTCTTGAAGCAATGCCAGACTATTTTCATGAAGAGTTGGTGAAAACTTTGTGTGAAGGTGATGCTTCTAAGCTTGGGCCAAACTACATACAGAGTTGAGAGTAGTTGATCCAAAAGGGAAGACTTGCTACCCAGCAAGCCTTCTCTTTTAGACTTCGAATTTAATGGCTATTTTAGTGGTTTTATGTCTTGTTTTACAGGTGGTGGAGCCTGTTGTTGAGTAGGTCTGTTTTCCTGAACTTGTGCTGGAGGTTTTGCTACCTCTTGGGGTTTGGCTGTCTTATCCCCTACCAAAAGTTCACAATTTCCAAATGTTACTTGAAGTTTACCAGGAGTCTGATTAAGTGTTACTTCAAGAGTGGTGGCACGAATAGTTGTCTGATCACTTACTCGACCAGATAACTCCACACTTTCTGCGTCAATCTCTCCTGCCAATTCACCTTTAGACTTCAACTGTGTAACCTTTACTTGACCATGCACAAGACCGGATGGAGTTACAGTCAATGATGGAGCCGATACTTCACCTTTCAACTTGCCACTCACAGTTATTGGACACTTTGAGCGTACAGTACCATCAAACTCTGTTCCATCTTCGAGGATCGTTTGCTTGACTACTGACTCTTCTGACATTATTGCTCTCCTTTCAAACTATTTTGAAGTCATTATCTTCAACTTCAGATGGCATCCACGTTCAAAAGCAAACTGGGTTAGCTCAGATGGCTGTAGAACAGCTCCACTTACAGACCCTGTTTTTCCAACTATTAGTACTTTGGGACCTATAATTCCTGGAGAGGAGCCATTTTCAGAAAATCGCCCATAAACGACAATCTCTCCAGATCCAGTTATTTGGCAACCTTCCAACACTCCATTTGGCCCTATTGTCAATTTTGCCCCTTCACCTAGAGTGATTGAACAGTTTTCAAACTTACTTTCTATCTCAACAAGAGACTTTTGACCAAATTCTAAAGTAGCATTTCGTAAAACGTCGCCTTTGCCAAAAAAACGTTTGTTCTGATCTGTAGTTGTTTGTGGTGGAGGTGTTACAGCAACGGCTGCTGGAACAGCGGCTGCCACTACACCATCCTTCATCTGTTTGTAGTGGTCAACTATGTTGTTTCCAGGGATCTTTGTGCTTGCATCACCTTCTTTCGAAAAATCCACCCACTCGGCTACAACTTCTCTAAGGTGCTCTGGAGCTGCTTCCAAACCGTGTAATTTTGCTCCAGTCATTTTTGCCCCAGTCAGTTTTGCGTTTCTCAAGTTGGAGTGGCGTAGATCTGCTTCTGTAAAGTTGGCACGTGCAAGAGCAGCATTTTCGAAGTTAGAACCTTCCAGAATGGCTCGTGTTAGGTTGACACCTTCACTGTAAGCACTTTTGAGAGCCGCTTCTTTCAGGTTTGCTTCGGTTAGATCTGCTTCCTCAAGGTTTACTTTTTCCATTCTGGCAAACTGTAGATCTACACGAACTGCTTTTGCTCCACCAAGATAAGCCTCTCGCAGATCTGCATTGGTAAGCTGGGCACCTTCTAGAATTGCTCCTCCAAGGTTTGCTAGTTCCAACTGTGCGTAGTTGAGCCTCGCCCCTTTGAGTTTTGCTCCTTCTAGAGAAGCTCCTTCTAAATTGGC